>JAYENH010000471.1:0-11836 GCA_034721995.1 Bacteroidota bacterium | reverse complement strand
TTTCCGGCGGCACACTGTTAAAATCGCCACCTACAATAAAAGGGGTCTGCCGGCTGTCGTAACTTTCGAGCAGATTGTTCAGTATGTCCAATTGCTTTTTCTTGGTGCCATCGTGCGAATATGCTGTCAGGTGTGTGTTTACAAGGAAGGTGTTATTTCCTTCGAAATCAATTTCAGCAGTTAAAATATTGCGTTTTAAATAGAAATATTTGACAATAAAATTATGTTCATCAAAAAGGGGCAGGCCAATGCGTTTGGAATTACTCATTTCCCATTTCGACAAAATTGCATTTCCTGAGTTTATCCTGCCAATCCCATCGCTCGGAATATAATTGGCTTTCCATTGCGAGGCATACACACCAAAGTTTAATTCGGAATTGTCGAGCAGCCATTGAAGTTGATCAACTCCGGCACTTCGTTTCGAGTTTATATCAACCTCTTGTAAAAAAAGTATATCGGGTTTATATTGCTGAATTTTTAATACAAGGTTTTCAAGGTTTTCAATTACTTCATTTTTGGTCATAATAACCCGGTCGCCATAACAATCGAAAAAGAAATCAATACGACCACCACCAAATTTAATATTCCAGGTCATTATTTTTAATGTGTCAGGAAGATCTGCCTTGATAAGCTTTTGGGAACTATAGCTTACAACATCTTTTTCGTTAAGTTGCGTATTAAAAGGATCGTTTAAAATAATAATGGTAAACAGGAGGCTGACAAATAAAATTATGAAAGCTTTGTTTCTGAAATTTTTCTTTTTCGTCATCGTTTCAATCTTAAAATAATTTCTGTACAAAAACTGTTATTTTACAAGAGTAATACGCTCGTCCATAGTATAACTAACGCCTTGTTCTCCATCAGAAAAATAATAAACCTGACTGCGTTCAAAAATCATTTTATCTGTTTTGTTTTCAACGACATCAAATTTTTTTGTTAATCCCGAATTAGTTCTTATCGAAATAGTTTCTGATGTATTTGTCCAAAGAAATTCATCGTCGCCATAATACATATTGTCGCCAAGGTCTTTTATGATATTATATTGCCCTTCGCCGTTCGAGAAAAACTCAAATGAACCGGCATTGCCTGCCGAGCCAGATTCTGTAATTACGGGTGAGCCGTTACCATAAACCGATTTTTGGTAAATATCAACTTGCCACATTCCCTCAAGCCGCCTCGCTATTTGTTTCTCTTTCGAGCATGACAACAATATTATTGCTGATAATATGAGTATGATTCCTGTTTGTGCTCTTTTCATGCAATTGTATTTTAATATTTCTCACAAAGAAACGAAAAATCATCATTTGCCGGTATTTGGATAACTGTTTTTTTAGACTTACAACTAATTTTGATGCCGTACAGGGAAGTCTTTATTTTACCACGAATTAATCAAAGTGACAAAAAGATATTTTTATGAAGGGATTCGAAATATAAGCAATGAAAAAATGTATTGATCAGGAAAAATACAATACTTGCACAAGTTTTTGTATTTTTAAGTGTCATAAGTGGGAAACAATAGCTTGTTTATTTTTGAATGAAAAAACCTGATTTTATACAGCGAATTAAAAGCCGGGAGCATAAAGCTTTCAGGGAACTTGTTGGCTTATATCAGAAAATGGTGCTGAATATTTGCCTGGGGTATTTGCATAATCCTGCTGATGCCGAAGATCTGGCTCAAGATGTTTTCCTCGAAATTTACAATAAAATTGACAGCTTCAGGTCCGATGCAAAACTTTCGACATGGATTTATCGCATTACTGTAAACAAATCGCTAAACTTTATCAGGAACAATAAGAAAGAAAAAACAAACCTGAGCCTTGTCCCTGACAATGATGGCGAAGGGATTGGATTGCAAATTCCTGTAGACAAACAAGAACAAATTGATTACAAAATTGAAAGCAGTGAACGGAAAAAACGTATGGACATAGCCATAGATTCACTTCCTGAAAATCAGCGTTCGGCGTTTGTCCTGAATAAATATGATGATAAATCGTATAAGGAAATTGCTGAAATAATGGGGCTTTCGTTGTCGTCGGTAGAGAGTTTGCTGTTTAGGGCAAAACAAAACCTACAGAAGAAATTATTGGAATGTTATAAAAATTTGAACTCATAGCACAAGTTTTTACCGAAGCTTGTGTCATATTAAAAAACGAAAAATGAATATTTGCGAAACCATACAAAACGATTTTATACCCTACCTGGAAAAAAGCCTTGCAACCGAGAGTGTAGAGAGGATCGAAGAGCACCTTGCTAATTGCAGCGAGTGCGCCGGATTTATGGCCGAATTGCAACTTTCGTTTCGGTCGATTGCAGATGAAAAATATGTTGAGGAGCCTGCCTCATTTTTGGAGGGCATCGAAAACAAGATTGCCAATCAACAAAGCCAAAATAAAAAGCCACGCATCAAACATTATTTACTGCAATCGTTGAGTTATGCTGCTGTTATCGTTATTGGTTTGTTTGCAGGCAGCCTGATTGTTGGTTCCATTACAAAAAATGATATACCCGCAGGGCAGTCGATTACCAGCAGCGATTTTTATTGGAACGACCTGGAACAGGAGCCGATAGAATCTTTTTTAATGAACGAAATTCTATTTTAAAATGGCAGCAATCAACAAAAATAGATTATTAGTTCTTGGCATTGTTCTTTTGCTGGTAACCAACATATCAACAATAATAGGAATTGTGTGGCATTTGAATAATCATGAATTTGCCAAGCCCGACACTCAGAATAAGATTGATGATATTACAAATATGCCACGTGGGCAGTTTTTTAAATATAAGCTCGATCTCGACCATGAACAGACATATATTTTCAGGGATTTATATCACCAATATAAAAACGATGCGGGCGAGGTAAGTTGCAAAATGGACAGCCTCAGAAAGGATATGATTTTTGAAATGGCAACTGATAATCCTGACTCGCTTGCGTTGGGGGAAATTGCTGCGGCCATTGGGGATTTACACAAACAACTTAAAGAATTGACCATTGGTTATTTTCTTGAAATGAAGAAAATCTGCAATCCCGAACAGGAGATAGGTTTGCATGAAATTTTCAACTCGCTGCTGAACGAACAAGGCGATGTTCGTATGCCAAACCCTCGTGGACAGAGAGGTTTGGGTCGCCAAAGAAACGAAAGATATAAAACTAATTCACCAAATAATAGAGACAATTAATATTTTTTTAAATTAAAATTAAATTGAAATGAAAAC
Source organism: Bacteroidota bacterium (assembly GCA_034721995.1). Classification (GTDB taxonomy): domain Bacteria; phylum Bacteroidota; class Bacteroidia; order Bacteroidales; family M50B96; genus JAIOYV01. The sequence goes on along the minus strand of JAYENH010000471.1, from coordinate 8,623 downwards.
ATCGATTAAATTATTGACAATTGCCGCATTGACCGGTTTAATGTATTTGTTACCACTGCAAAACAGTGAAATTTTTGCTCAGCGTAATGGCAGGGGTAATGGAAATGGATTTTCCCAATCGCAAAACCGCCAGAACAACTATCTTTCTATACCTGGCCTTACTGCCGATCAGAAACAAAAAATTACTAACTTGCAAACTACCCACCAAAATGAAATGAAAGTTTTGCGCGATGAGAAAAGAAGTACACGTGTGAGAGCAGAAAAAAATGCTGTTGATGAAAAAATGACAACTAAAATCAACAAGCACAAAACTGCTGTAAAAGCCCTTTTGACACCCGAGCAACAAAAGTATTTCGACGAAAACTGCATGGTAAACAAAAGGCTGCAACGCAACAAAGGAAATAGAAATGGCAGGGGTAATGGTAATGGCAATGGTCGTGGCCAAAGAAAAGGAGGCCGATACTAAAACATACAATTAACACAATCAGTTTAACTCAAACAAAACAAAATGACAAAAAGAAAATTAGTTTTTAACATGATTGCTATCGTAAGCCTGGCTTTGGTAATAGCAAGTTGCACAAAAGAAGAAGCTGCACCACTTATTACAGATGACAATTTGGAAATTGTTCAGGATTTTAATCTGTCGGATGATGGCAACCTTAAAAGTACAACAGTAAACTTTGTTCCTACCGCAAACTTAACTCAAGATGAAATCGATGGTTTGTTATGGATGCGCGAAGAGGAAAAAGTAGCTATGGATGTTTACAATGTTTTTTATGATACCTATGGCCTAAAAATATTTGATAATATTGCAAAAAGCGAATTGAAACATACCAATGCAGTAAAAGCACTGCTTGATTTTTACAGTATTCCCGATCCTGCTTTGTCAAGTCCGGGTTTGTTTACTAACCAGGATTTACAACAGTTGTACGACGATTTGATTTTACAAGGCATGGTTTCGGAAGTGGCCGCATTGCAAACCGGTGCACTGATTGAAGAAGTAGATATTCTTGACATTGAAGAAGAAATGGTTCTTACAACGAACCCCAATATTTTGATGGTTTACAATAATTTATTGAACGGCTCGAAAAGACATCTCGTAGCTTTTGTTAAAGTACTCGACCAAAATGGCGTTGTGTATGTACCCTTGTTACTCGATCCATTAGTTTATGCTGATATTCTGACCAATACTACTGTTGGCGGAAATGGAAACGGAAATGGAGGAAATGGAAATAACGGCAATTGTAATGGATCAGGAAATGGTTCAAATGGCAATAACGGTTCTGGCAACAATGGAAATGGCGGCAACGGCAACAATGGTGGCAATGGCAGCGGCAATGGTGGCAATGGCAATGGCAGCGGCAACGGCAACGGCAATGGCAGCGGCAATGGAAACGGAGGCAATGGCAATTGCGGAAACTAACCATACTTCAATCATATATTAGAATGTAGTGAATATCCCCGGTTGCAATTTGCAGCCGGGGTGTTTGTGTATGTAATAATTGCTCAAACTACATGGATTAGAACAATAAATGTTAATTCATGTTAATTCGTTAATAAAAAATAAGCTTGCAGATATACGCTAACAAAGACTTTTTTAAATTGCCCGCAAGTTTGTGTTTTAAACCAAATTGAAAAAAAATAAATGAAAATGAAAATAGTAAAAACAACAATTCTATTAAGTATAATGCTTTTGTTTTTGGGATTAAATTCAGCAAAAGCATGTGAAATTGAATTTGAAATTCAAGGTGAAAAAAAAGAGATTTATGAGGTAGGCGATATTGTAATAGTTAAAATAATTGTAACATTTACCCATAAAGTTTGTCCCGAAGGTATCGAAAAAACCAAATACGAGAAGGATGGGGTAAAAATTCTTAAAGCAACAAAATGGAAAGAGACCTCATCGAATGTTTGGGAACGTAAATTAAAAATTGAAATTACCGGAAACGAAAGTGGAAAGTTAGAACTTTCGGCAGTTCGCACTTGCGACGAAGAAGGTGGCCTTGGCAAAATATCGTTTGTATGCAAACCTCTTGAAAAATTGGAAGCTAAAACCGAAGTTAAATCAGAAGATGAATAAATAAAAGGTCTCTACAAATTTCTTTGAAACCGAAAGAGTATAGACGGAAAACCTACTTCCGGTTATCATTTTAATAAACACCTTTTAATCTTTCCGATAATTTCTTTTAGCTTATATGAAATATAGAATAATACTCCTACTCATCCTTTTCGCTGTTCAGCTTAACTTCACATCAGCAAATAATCAGAGTAATATCACAGACACAATTGTTGATGCCCAAAATCAGGATGATGAATTTGATGAATTTGAGGATTTTGAGGAAAGCAAAGATGCAAATTTGGATGATGAGTTTGAGGATTTTGATGAAGCAAATGACGATGATGAATTTGAGGAATTCGACGAATTTGATGATTCTGATACCACCTGTCCGGAAGCAAGCAAATGCGCAAAAACTTGTGGCAAAAACGAAACATATTTAAACAAAGCATTAATTTGGGTGCTTGGGATATTGGGCTTTACAATCCTTGCCGGGATTTTTGTCAGGTTCGAATACACAAGAAAATTCAGGAACATTTTTCTTTTGTCAGCAATTATTGTTTTAGGATTTAGCGAATTACACCATGCCTGCCCCTGCATGTTGTCGAGTTTTCAGCGAACTTTTCTGTGGATTTTTGGCTACGATATCGACTGGAGAAAAATGATATGGTTTCTGGGGCTTATCCCGATTACCTACATTTTCGGCCAGGTTTGGTGTGGGTGGGTTTGTCATTTGGGTGCGTTACAGGAGTTTCTATACTTGCCCGGAAAAGTAAAGATTTTCAGGGGCGAACGTGCCCAGAAAACAATGAAAATAATTCGCTGGGTACTTTTCGTAGCTTTGCTAATTCAATTATTCGTTGAAAACAGACTTTTCTTTTGCAAAATCGACCCCTTTAAAACGGTCTTCGATTTAGGTTTTCTCGGCAGCAAATATTTAATAACACGATGGGTTCTTCTTATTTTATTGCTTCTAAGTTCACTTTTTATTTATCGCCCGTTTTGCAAAGCAGTTTGTCCGGTGGGATTGGTGCTTGGATGGATCAGTAAAATTCCCGGAGCTTCGGTACTGGGGATTGGAGGAAAATGTGCCGGGTGCAGTTTGTGCAACAAAGCTTGCGATATGGATGCAATAACACATCATGGAAAATTTTCGATAATAGATAATAAAGAATGTATTTCATGTGGCGAATGTATTGATTCGTGCAAGAAAAAAGGACTCGATTTTTTTAGAAAAAGCAAGAAACATCCCGATAAAATTGAATGCAAAAATGAATGTAAGGTTTAAAATACTGGCACTGATAATAATTTCCCTTTCCCTGAATTTCGATCTGTTTTCGCAATGGACATGTAGGTCGAAGTTGGCCAATCACCTGAAACCATTTAGCAAGGATTTTCCTTTGTCGTGGGGAATAGAATCCACAATTGGCCATGGATATATGAACGATAGGGAAATTACCAATGCAATGATGTTTGTAGGCTTGGATTATAGTTTTGGTCATCATCAATTTTATTTTGAAGGGGGAGGGAAATCATGGCGAAACACACTCGACAAAAAAAACAACCACTTTTTCAACAAAAGATATCCTGGGATAAGAGAGGGATTTTATAAATATTACGACGAAAACAATACTATAACATTAGGGTTTCAGCAATTTTTGGCTGGCGACTATTTCCTTGTCAGGGAAAGGGGCACGGGGCTTAGTTATAAGCGAAAATTAGGACGCATCGATATTGATGTCAACATGGCCTCGGTGCTTAAAGATTATTCAAGATTTGGTTCTTTTTGCAGCGTTCATTATCTCTATAATGTGGTTAGGGATCGGCATTATCCTTATCTCGGAGAAGAATTTGGGGATTCTAATTTTGCTTCTTTTGTTATAAAATTTACCCCATCGAAATCGCGCAGGGAGAAAAAAGCATCAAAGAAAAATACGGAAAATGAGTTTGAGGAATTCGAAGATTTTGAGGATAGCTCATCGGAAGACGAATTTGAAGATTTCGAAGATGGTGCAACAGAAGATGAATTTGATGAATTTGAAAACGATTCCGATGAATTTGAGGATTTTGACGAAATAAGCAAGAAGGCAAAACCTTCAGTTATTAATTATTTCAAGAAAAAGTTATTGTATGAAACGGGTATGGTTTTGTACAGAGAATTTGGAAACGGAATTGATGTTCCAATAATTTATGTTGGTGCATTTGCAGATTTATCACTTCCTTATGAATTTTCTTTGAAATCGGAACTTCTTCATCAGGAAATAGAAAACCAAAGAGCATTGATTTATCATTTTAAATTGTCGAAATCGTACAAGTGGAAAAAAGGCAACCGCACATCTTTCGCGCTTGGATATTACGGCAAACTTAATTTCGATGAGAATGCAAAAGCCCAAATGTCGTATAGCAATTTATTTATCGGGGAAGTAATGAGGCTCGATGCTTACGATATGCCAATGTATCAACTTTCCGCGAAACACAACTTTCCAAAAATCCGTTTGCACATTAAACTTCAGGCAGTAAAACAACTAAACGACGACGAGATAAGTGAATTAAATATTGCTGTTGGAAAAACATTTTTCAAAAATATAAAACTAACAAGCATGTTTAGCAAAATGGAAGCAAACTCGCTTAATGACACTTTTTATATGGGAAGGCTTGAAATGAGGATTACAATATAGGGTTCAAAGTTCAGGGTTCCGACTTCGGACTTCAGACTTCCGTCTTCAGACTTCCGTCTGCCTTAGAATGATTTTAAATTAAATAATTCAGGTACGCAAGTACTTGAATAATTGTTTGTGTTGATAAAAAGATATATTATTGCTTGAAATTTAAGCTCATTAATTCATGAACTTACATAATGTGCCGAACGCAAAGTAAATATGAAAAAACGAATTGTTAATTAAATTGAATCAAGTAATTTATAGAAATCATAAATAATCAAGGTCGAAATTAGGAAATGGATAGTTGCAAGAAATATGACAGACGTGGTTTTGTGAAAAACACATCAATCGTAGCAATTGGAGGCATGATTGCATCCTCGCTACCATTTCTGTCGTCCTGCAAAAAGGACATGTTTGGCAAATTTATAATTGATAGCGAAACATGTATTGGATGTGGAGAATGTTTGGCTCCATGTTATTACGAAGCAATAATTCTTCCCGAACGCTCAATTTACACAATTAATGTTGACGAATGTGTCGAATGTCGCGACTGTGTTGAATATTGCGATTATAATGCTTTCGAAATTTTTGAAATCGGTTATCAAATAGACAAAGAGCTGTGCCGCGATTGTGGAAGATGTGTCCCTGTTTGCCCCGAAGGAGCAATAGAAATTTCGGTTGTAGATTATTCCATTATCAAAGAAAATTGTATCGACTGTGGGCAGTGCCAACCCGTTTGCCCCGAAAATGCAATAAATATTTCGGTTGTAAATTACTTGATCGATAATGATAATTGTACCGATTGCGGACAATGTGTTTCAACCTGTCCCGAAAATGCAATAGAAGTTTATCCACCCGATTATTCAATAATCGAAAACGAATGTGTCGGTTGTGGCGATTGTATCGATGCCTGCCATGAAAAAGGTTCCGATTGCATAACTTATGTAAATGGGATTAGCGAATATAAGGTGAAAAATTCTTGCCATGGTTGTTTAAAATATTGTTATAATGCCTGTCCTGAGGGGGCAATAAGCCTAATAGGCGGCAAGTGTGATATCGACCACGATATTTGTACCAGATGTGGCTTGTGTGTTGATGCGTGCCCGTATGATAAAATCAAACCATCGAAAGTAGAAATCGAACCATCGGATTGTATCCATTGTGGCGAATGTTATGAAGCATGTACCCATGATGCTGTTAACAAAGAGTTAGATGCAGACTATCAACCAGCCATAATTAATACCGAAATTTGCACAAATTGTGGCGAATGTTACAATTCTGATGTATGTAACTACGATGCGTTTGTAAAAGAAATTCCTGAAAATTATCAAGAGCCTTTTATTGATTTAGACACCTGCTCGTATTGCGGAATTTGCATAGACGAGGAGGCTTGCCAGTACGGTGCAATTGTAAAAAATATTCCTGATGATTATAAAGATCCCAAAATAAATCGAAAAACATGTACTAATTGCGGTATTTGTGTAGATGAAGAGGCTTGCGAATTTGGTGCAATTTTCAAAAATTCGCCTGAGGATTATCAACCACCAAAAATCAATCAGGAAAATTGCACTTCGTGTGGCGACTGCATAATTGAAAATGCATGTGAAAATTATGATGCAATTCACCTCGACTTAAAAATTGCCGAAATTGATGTTGACAATTGCACAAAATGTGGAAAATGTGTTGATATTTGCAGGTTCGACAGTATATCGCAATTGGTATAAAGAAGCAGAAGGGTGGGCATTAACAAACTTTTCAAAAACAGACAATTCCTTCCTGCAATACAGTTTTTTACCCTTGCTGTATTTTTATTGCTTATTTATGAAGCAATAGGAATTACTACACAAGACCCCGATTTTGCAAAGATTTTACGGAACACCAATCTTTCGAACTTAATAGTTTGGTCGTATTGGTGGCCCCTAATCATAGCAACAGCAATATTGTTTGGCAGGTTTTGGTGCACTATCTGCCCAATGGAGTTTATTACCTCGCTGGCAGGAAAAATAGGGATGAAACGAAAACCAGGCAAATTTCTAAAATCGGGTTGGGCAATAACATTGTTTTACGCTATTATTCTGATTATTGGAATACATACACTGGCCATTCATCGTATTCCTCAATACATGGCAATATATATGCTGATTTTATTTTTAGTTGCTGTTATTGCCGGCCTGATTTGGGAAAAACGCACTTTTTGCACTTATCTTTGTCCTATCGGGCATTTGCTTGGTTTGTACTCATTGCTCTCTTTCAAAAAGCTACGTGTTATTAATGCTGATGTTTGCAACAACTGTAAAACAAAAGACTGCATAAGTAAATCCAATCATTATAATTTTACCGGACGTTCGTGTACTTCGGAGCTTTATCCGGCACAAATATCCGATAATCGAAATTGTATTTTATGTGGCCAGTGCCATAAATCCTGCACTAAGGACAACATTGCAGTTACAAACAGAAAATTTGCCAGCGATTTATTTTCAGATATAAAACTGAGCTGGGCCGAAATTGCATTTTTTATAATTGTCAGTGGTTTTGTTGTATATGAAGTTCTGTCTGAATGGAAAATCAGCAAAGGTTTTTTGGTAATAATCCCCGACTTGATCAACAATTCGTTAAATATTACAGGCAATTTGAAAGGGACTATAAAAGCAATTGTTCTATTTATTATTCTCCCAACAATTTTTTACAGTATTTTCGCAATAGCAAAAAACCTAATCGCAAAAGAAAGCTGGAAAAAGTCGTTTACGCAATTGGTGTTGGCCATTTTACCTGTAACGGCAAGCATGCACTTGCTAAAGGCAGTTTTAAAAACCACATCGCGCATACCATACTGGGATTATGTGTTTTCCGATCCGAAAGGTGTAAAAACGGCACAGTCGATAATCGAGAATCCTCAATTTTTAGACAAGGGCGTAATTACAATATTATCACCTTATATTGGAGCAATAGCAATATTGTTATCTGTGGGAGGGATAGTTCTGTCGCTTCTGATAATTAGAAAGCAACAATTCAAAAACAGAATTTCAAAAGCATTTTCAGTAGTAGCTGTTCTTGTGTATGCCGGAGTTTTTTTAACAATGCTTATTGCATGGCGGGTATTATAGCATTTAGCAACAAATAACTGAATTGGCATAAAGAGGATAAACATCAATGTTTTCGTATTGCGAAAAATTATTGGCAGAAATCCTTATTTCTTGCCAAATGTCTTTTATCATCTATATTTGCAAACAATTACGACAATAAAAAACATGATATGAAAAAGATACTTCATTTGCTTTTGATACTTGTAACAGGCGCAATATTATTTTCTTGTGTGCCATTAAATCAGTTTAAAGAAATAGAAGAAAAAACCCAAACTTGCAGCAGCGAAAGGGATCAGCTTAAAGCAGCCAACGAGGGGCTGATTGTAGACACTACCGAAATGGGTGCCGAATTGCGCAGGTACGAAAAGGATTATAACCGACTTGTTGCCGACACATCAATGCTTGGAAAAGAATTCAGGCATTTGAAAAAACTTTATGATGGTGCTGTTTCGCTAAATAGCGATTTAACCGACAGCAAAGAAGCCCTTGCCCGAGGAAGTGCTGCCGAAGCTAAAAAATTATTGGCCGAATTGCAATCGGCACAAGAAGATTTACAGCGAAAAGAAGATGCCCTGCGTTCGCTCGAAAAAGCACTGGACAAGAAAAAAGCAAGCCTTGATGAATTACAGGCCGAACTGGAACAAAACAATACCATTCTTGCACAAAAAAGCAGCGAGCTTGAAGAAAGGAACAAAGAGCTTTTAAAACTTCAGGCTATGCTAAATGCAAAGGATTCTATTGTTAATGCCCTGAAAGACAAAGTTGCCGAAGCACTTGGGCAATTCGAGGGCGAAGGTTTGACGGTTGAGCTTAAAAACGGAAAA
>JAYENH010000470.1:0-2792 GCA_034721995.1 Bacteroidota bacterium | reverse complement strand
AGCTCCGATAGCCTGAGCTATAAAGGGAGCATGGATTTTACCGGGGTTTTTGTTCAGGATGAAATGAAATATTTTAGCAACCGGTTGCATATTACAATGGGTTTGCGTGCCGACATAGCGCGATTTTATAATGGCAGCCTACGGATTGAAAATCCAACTAATATCACAGGGTTTACCGAAAACTCATTTACCGAATTCGATAATAATACCTGGCTTGCCCTTAGCCCAAAACTTGCTGCACGCTATAAATTAATCGAAAAACTATCGGCTTATGCCTCGGTTGCTTCCGGCTTTATGCCACCAAAATTAAACGACCTTTGCCAGTCAGGAAAAATCAGAAAAGGATTTAAACTTGCCAATCCGGACCTTGGCCCCAAAACATTGTGGAATTATGAAATAGGAATGGATTATTCTCCTGCCGAAAACCTAAAGATAGCGAGCAGCATGTATTATTCTCATGGCTACAATTTTCACAATTTAGTTGGAACCGGCGATTCTATCGACACAGGGGGGACTGATTTAAAACCGGTTTTGCGAAAACTAAACATTTCAGAAATCGAAATAAGGGGCATCGAACTTTTTTTTAACTGGAAAATTAACCGTCATTTCCGTTTCCTGACAAACTATGCTTATGCAAAATCGACAATCCTCGACTTCGATAAAAACAACGACAGCGACGAAATTAATGGCAATTATATTATTGAAGTACCGCCACACACACTGTATGCCGGGCTGTTTTATTCGGGAAAACTTTTCGATGCCAGCCTGGATTACAGTTATACCGATGCAATTTGGGCCGATATACAAAACACCCAAGAGGTTGAGCCTTATGATATTTGGAATTTCAAAATCTCACGCAATTTTGCCAAACACTGGAACATGGGCATCACCCTCCAAAATTTCTTCGATAACGAGTTCATCGACCGCAAAGGCCGTAAATCGCCGGGCAGGTTTAATATGGTAGAAATTAGTTATAGGTGGTAGTTTAATCTACCAAAACAACATTCGCTCAAAAAAATATTGGCTAAAGAAAAAACCACTACATTAGCCAAAAAATGTCAATACAACATAATGTCAAATATTTTTGGAAATAGATTCAAGAATTTGAGAGAAGGGAAACATATCGCTCAAAGGCAATTGGCAGCTGTATTAAAAACAGGTTTAAAGTTTTTGCTTCTCACATTTTAATTTCAAATTGTGGAATGGTATAATGGAATTACACAAGAGACCTTAAATTGGTTGACAGAATAAAAAGGGCGAACACATAATAATAATTCATAAATAATAAATTAAAAATGTCTGACGATAAAAAGATAATATTTTCGATGGTGGGGGTAAACAAAACATTTCCACCACACAAACAAGTTCTTAAAAACATTTACTTATCGTTTTTCTATGGAGCTAAAATTGGGATTATCGGTTTAAATGGCTCGGGAAAATCAACCTTGCTGAATATTATAGCCGGAGAAGAAAAAGCTTTTCAGGGCGAAGTGGTTTTTTCGCCGGGCTATTCGGTTGGCATTCTCGAACAAGAACCTAAACTCGACAACTCGAAAACCGTTATAGAAATTGTTGAAGAAGGATTGAAGGAAACAGTCGATGCCCTAAACGCTTACGAAGAAGTAAATCTGGCATTTGCCGATCCAGATGTATTGGAAAATCCCGATAAGATGGAGGCATTAATGAAAAAGCAAGAAGAACTTCAGGAAGTAATCGATCGCCTTGATGCATGGAACTTAGATAATAAAATTGAACGCGCAATGGATGCTCTTGGCTGTCCCGATAAAAATGTCCCGATAAAAAACCTTTCCGGGGGAGAGGCCAGGCGAGTGGCTCTTTGTCGATTACTACTTCAGGAACCCGATGTATTGTTGCTTGACGAGCCTACAAACCATTTGGATGCAGAATCGGTACAATGGTTAGAAATGCACCTTCAACAATATAAAGGAACAGTAATAGCTATTACACACGACCGCTATTTTCTTGATAATGTAGCAGGTTGGATACTAGAACTCGACCGTGGCGAAGGAATTCCATGGAAAGGAAATTACTCGTCGTGGTTAGAGCAAAAAACCGAACGCCTTGCCAAAGAAGAAAAAACTGAATCGAAACGCAGAAAAACCCTTGAGCGCGAATTGGAATGGGTTCGTATGGCTCCGAAAGCCCGCCGGGCAAAATCTAAAGCCCGGTTAACCAGCTACGACAAATTGCTGAACGAAGACATAAAACAGAAAGAAGATCGCCTCGAGATTTTTATTCCCAATGGGCCACGCCTCGGCAATTTGGTAATCGAATCGCATGATGTTTCTAAAGCTTTTGAGAATAAATTGCTTTTCGAGAATTTGAATTTTATGCTCCCCCCCAATGGAATTGTAGGAATAATTGGCCCAAACGGTGCCGGAAAAACTACACTTTTCAGAATGATAATGGAAAAAGAAAAGTCGAATTCGGGCAAATTTAAAATAGGCGAAACCGTAAAAATTGGATATGTTGACCAGGCACATGCCGCTATCGATCCTGAGAAAACAGTTTTTCAGGTAATCTCCGATGGCCTTGAAAATATTATGGTGGGAGGCCGCACAATAAATGCCCGTTCCTATGTGGCAAGGTTTAATTTCAGTGGTGCCGATCAGGAAAAAAAATGCGGGGTACTATCGGGCGGTGAGCGCAACAGGCTTCACCTGGCCCTTACTTTAAAAGAGGAAGCCAATGTTCTTCTATTAGACGAACCAACCAACGATATTGATGTAAATACCCTGCGTGCCCTCGAAGAAGGCTTGAATGATTTTGCC
>JAYENH010000469.1:0-2795 GCA_034721995.1 Bacteroidota bacterium | reverse complement strand
GCAAAGCGAAGAAATATCGAAAGATGTAGAAATATCGAAAGAAAAAATAGGCAAAAACGTGCTTGATGCCATTTCGAACGGTACCGGGCAGGGAATGCGGCTGGCTGTAAATGTTGCTGCTATGTTGTTGGTTTTTATTGCACTAATTGCAATGATGAATTATCTGTTTTTGAAAATTGGCGATTTAACTTCTCTTAATGAATTGATTACTAATTGGACCCACGGGCAATATAATGAACTCTCGCTACAATTTATACTCGGTTACACTTTTGCCCCGCTTATGTGGCTGCTTGGGGTTGCAAGCGAAGATATAACTTTGGTTGGCCGGATATTGGGCGAAAAAATTATTATGACCGAATTTATTGGTTACATCAGCCTTGCCGACCTTAAAGCAAGCAATGCTTTTCAAGACCCGAAATCCATAATTATGGGAACTTATATGCTTTGTGGCTTTGCAAATTTTGCTTCTATCGGAATCCAAATTGGGGGAATTGGATCGCTTGCACCCGGCAAACGTGTTTTACTTTCACAATTAGGAATGCGTGCTTTGCTTGCCGGAACACTGGCTTCATTACTTTCTGCAACTATTGTCGGGGTTATTCTCGGATAAAACTCTTCAGAATAAAAAATAATATTTTTATTTAACTGAAACACAACAGTATGTAAATTATCTGCAATTATTTTATATGATATGTTGTATATATACAATATTATGTTTTATATTTGCAGCATGAAAACTCAAAAAATATATAATAGGATTGCAATACTCCGCAAGGAGACATTATTTACAAGGAAAGAGCTTGCCGAAAAAATTGGGGTAAATTTTCAGACAATAGGCTATTTGGAACGCGAAGAATATAATCCAAGTTTAGGTTTGGCATTTCGTATTTCAGAAATATTCGAATTGCCGATTGACGTAATTTTTTCGGTTAAACCAATGAAACCTTTAAGTCAATTGTTAAAATCAAATAATAAATAGAATAATTATGGAATTTAAAAAATCAATAAGAAAAAGACGTATTGGAGTAGTAATTACTTTTTTAAGTCTATTGTGCGCTGTATCTATTTTTGAATATGGCAAAACCGGACAATGGAATATCATTCTTCAAATTGCCGGAATTATTTCATTAATTACTTTTCTTGTAAGTGTTGGTATTACATTTTATAAAACAGGACTTTGGAAATTTACACATAAACCAATAGAAAAGTTGGATGAAAGAGAAATCGCATTAACAAGTAAATCACTAAGGTATGCTTATGCTATTTTCACGGTTATTGTGTTGCTGTTGTTGTTGTCATTTTCACTTATCGAAAAGCCTATAAATGTTGTTTTGGTAGCGTCACTAATTATATTCGCTCATATTTTACCGGCATCGATAATTGCATGGACAGAAGAAAACTTTGAGAATGAGTAAAAAAAAAGCCCCTCTGGGAAAGGGGCCTTTGATTGCTTCCGAATAAAGAATAGTTTAAAAGTAGGGGTATTCTCGATGAAAACAATCAAATGTTAGAAGAAATCGAAATTCTATGCAGCAGCCAATGTTGCTATACTGATTTTAATATTATTAATCCTGGCAAGTTCCTGTGCACATGCTTCAAGGGTCGAACCTGTTGTTACCACATCATCGACCAAAAGAATGTGCTTGTTCTCAAACGCTTTTGTGTCTAAAACCTGAAATACGGATTTAACATTTTCCCAACGCTCGAACCTTGATTTTTTAGTTTGTGTTTCATTGGCTTTTAATCTTTTTAAGTTTTCACTATCAACAGGCTTGTCCATGCTTGCCGAAATACCTTGTGCAATCCAGGTGCTTTGGTTATATCCCCTTAGTTTTTCTTTCGACTCGTGCAGGGGGACAGGAATAATAATATCTACCGAACTAAAATCTTCTGAGCTTGCCAGATCGCTTCCAAAGTGCAGGCCCAACTCGTAACCAATTTCTTTTTTTCCTTCGTACTTTAGCTTATGGATAAGCTTTTGGAATTTGCTCCCTTTGTTGAAAAAGAAATACGAACAAGCCCTGAAAATTTTCACCCTGCCCCAAAATAATTGAGCAATAGGGTTTTCATTTGTTTGATGATAATTTGTTTTTGGAAGGTTGAATAGGCAGCTTGTGCAGATATGGTCTTCGTGCGATAAAAGGTTTTCGCCACAGGCAACACATATTTTTGGGTAAACCAAGTGGAGCAGGTCGTAAAGTAAAAATGATATTTGTGTTAATATTGCCATTGCTAATCCCTTCTATCTATTAGTGTAAAAAAATGCCCTTTTCTAACCTTTTTTTTTGAAAATAATTTTTTCATGCTCACAACACACAAGGTTACAGACTATTACAATCGAAAAAAAAGTGCTTGCAGAAAGAGGTAATTTTCTGGTTGAAGAAAAAGATTGAAGGAGCTTAAGGAAAAGATTGCATATAATCGAATGCCCCTCCTTTGCTAAAACCTGTCTTCTGCCAGGCAGGTTACTGATAGCGAAAAAACAACAAACCTATAGTATCCACCTTATGTGGGCAGCTCAATTGTTAATCGTAAATAATCACAGAACTCCTGACCTATGGCCAAATTATCAGCCGGTTACCCCTGTTTGTTCGTAAACCGGGATTGTCGTATTTTTCTATCTCAATTTGCAAACATGACATAAAACAATCCTTAACTTTACCATATATGGAAAAACACAGTTTTTCTTAAATGCTCTTATATGCCTTATATGGTTAAAATATTTTAATGCAAACAGTTTAGTGTAATTTATCAAACTGCTTATGCAGTTCATTCTGTGAGAATAATAAAAATAT
>JAYENH010000468.1:0-2799 GCA_034721995.1 Bacteroidota bacterium | reverse complement strand
TGCCCGTTTTTTTTCTTTCAACTCAAAAACAGGAAGCGATTTTTTCGATCCCCGGATGGGCAGGGGCTCCAACTTCTGAAAATTGTATTGATTTCTTCCGGCCTCGAAAACATCCTCATTTACCAGCACCAGTCCATCTTCGGCAAATTCACGAAGCCTTGTGGCAAAACTAAGGGCCTCGCCCATAACCATGACATGCTTTTTGTCGGCTGTCCCAAACTCCTCTACAATGGCATCACCCAGAGTAATCCCGGCTTTGAAGGAAAAATCAGTTGAAAGCTTTTTATCTTTGAACCAGGTATCCAACCTTTCCTTGAATTCGTTTATCGCTTCGATGGCACAAAGTGCTGTGGCTGACTCTGACTTTGATGAATTGAAAACAACCGAAAAGTTATCGCCCGAAAAATTAATGATTGTACCCTGATGCAAACGCATGGTAGAGTCTGATATCTCGTAGACTTCTTTCAACAATACATTTACTTCGTTCGATGAAGATTGCGGTGAAAGAGTGGCAAAACCGGGTAGTTCAACCAGCAATACAGTAAGGGTGCTTGCTTCCATAACGCTGCTTTTTAATTAACCTGCTAAATTTTAATCATATAAACAAAGATACTAATATTTGGTGATTAATTTCTAGCAACTTAAAAACATAACAGGATTTGAATTTCTAACAGTCACATTATCTATAAGAAAAGACAATGGATGACTCCAAAACAGTTTATGCAAACTGGGAAAGCTGCTGAATATCTGGTGGTAATTTATTATCTCAAATTATTATTTTACCTTTGAGAGATACTATTTACCAACTAAACAGGCTCCTATAAAAAATCTATTAATACTTTTTTTATTATTTCCAACATTTGTTTTCAGCCAGGGATGGGAAAAGACCAATGGTTGGAGTTATGATGATACTGGTTATTCAGTTCAACAAACAAACGATGGTGGATATGTAATTACTGGAGATAAGAGTTCAAACTTATCTTCAACATCTAAAGATGTCTATTTAATCAAAACAGATATTAATGGAAATACAATATCAATCACGAAAATCCCTCCTCCAAATCTCAACATAAAATTACTTAAAACAGTTGATTTCTTGGGAAGAGAAATCTCCAATTCAATAAAGAACAAACCATTCATAGAAATTTATGATGACGGAAGTTCTCGTAAAAGATTAATTCTGAAATAAAAAAACCGACTCAAATGAATCGGCTTTTGTAGTAGACGGAATGGGACAAATATCGAACTTTTTTGCACAGGACATGGGGTCGATTATTGGCAATTCAACAGTATGTCTCTAAAAAAACAATATAAGTACAATTTCAAAATAGATAGCGTACAATTTCAAAATAGAAAGCGTGCAATTTCAAAATTAATGATACCTTTGCTGGATGAAAATTAAGCGAGAAATATCAAAATCAATAGAAGAAACATTGTCAAAATACCCGGTTTTAGCATTAACAGGCCCAAGACAATCCGGGAAGACTACATTATTAAAAAGCATACTGACTGATTATACATATATTAGTCTTGAAAATCCGGACAATAGAGAATTTGCCAAAAATGATCCAAATGGATTCCTTAAGATATATTATTCAAAAGTAATTATTGATGAAGTTCAAAAAGTGCCGTCTTTATTCTCTTACATTCAAACAATTGTGGATGAGTCAGGAACAATGGGACAATACATTTTATCTGGTTCACAAAATTTCCACTTAATGCAGGAAATTACTCAAAGTTTAGCTGGAAGAGTCGCAATTTTCAGATTATTCCCTCTTGATTTTCAGGAAATGAAAGATGGCGGGATTTTACATAAAGATTACCTTGTTAATCTAATTAAAGGATTTTATCCTGCTATATACGACAGGAATATTAGAGCAAAGACATATTATTCAAACTATGTTCAAACCTATATTCATAGAGATGTAAGCGAATTAATTGAGATCAAAAATCAAAGCCTTTTTAAAAGATTTTTAGGTATACTAGCTACAAGAGCTGGACAATTGCTAAATATGAATGCAATAGCCAACGAATGTGGAATTACTCAACCAACAGTCAAATCATGGTTGTCTGCATTGGAGAGTAGTTATATTGTATTCTTACTTCAACCTTATTTCGAAAATTTTAGTAAAAGAATAGTAAAGACACCAAAACTTTATTTTTATGACACAGGTCTTTTGTGTTATCTTCTAAAAATCAACGATCCCCAGGAGCTTTATACACATACAATTAAGGGCAGTCTATTTGAAAATATGATTATTGCTGAGTTTGTTAAACGGATGCATCATAAAGACGAAATAAATGATATATGGTTTTGGAGGGACTCCAAAGGCAACGAAGTCGATTTGCTCTTCAAGGAATCGAATAAACTTTGCATTACAGAGATCAAAGCGAATCAAACTATAATGTCTAATCAATTTAAAGGTCTTTTGTATTTTGAAAAGTATGCAAAAAACAAAAATGTATTTAAACAACTTGTATATGCTGGTGATGATAATCAAGAAAGGAAGATTGGGAAAGTATTTTCGTGGAAAGATTTTATTATATAAATAAGGATAAAACAAATACCTAAGCTGTAAACATGCGAGAAATACAATTAAGAGGTATCTTTTCTTTTAACTAAAAAAAGCCCTGCTAATGTATAGCTTTCGTAGTAGCGGGACAGAGCCTGTCAGCCAACCGGCTGAACTTGAACCTGCGTCCGCCAGCCGGCGGATATGAGCCCAACTTACTTTTAAGGATATTTTTCTCTAATTTTTTTCCAGACAAACTCCCGGCCTTTCGCACTTTTAAGTTGCT
>JAYENH010000467.1:0-2804 GCA_034721995.1 Bacteroidota bacterium | reverse complement strand
CCTTCCACAACGGGCACGTATTCCGGAAACAGTAAAGGAGCAGATTGAGTCAGTTAACAATATGGAGATTTCGACATATCTGATTTTGTTTGATGAATCGAAATGGTAGCAACAAAACAGATATGATATAAACTACTTAAAAGTTAAACCCTATTCTTATAACCGGATTTTCATAAGGCGAAAATAGTTCATCGGTAAGGTTATATAGTATAAGCAAGTAAATACCAGATCGCCGCCCTATCGGTTGATAAATACCACCTCCAATAAGAGTACTTGTAACCCAGGCTCGTCCATCCGGTTCATAAAATCCTGTTCCCGGATTTATATTATATACCTCAACATTTAGCTGCTCTATTTCGGCATAAGCAACAATATCGCCAATATTAATACCCAGGCTTTCATTCAAATTTTCCAGCAAAGTGTACTGGCCCCAAAAACTACCTCCGTAAACCATACTCTTATTTTCGTAGCTGTATAAATTACCATTTACAAGATATTCAATATCCTCGTGGTAATAAATATATTTTATTCCTATTCCGGTTACAAACCGTGGTTTAACTTTGTAACCTACTTTTGGTGAAATCTCAACATAATCGATCCTGCCAAAAGAAAGCCCAAAATTGCCCCCTATAACCAACCTGTCGCTAATTTTTCGTTTGGGTTTGGCCGAATCATCTTCAGTAATAAATTGCCCGGAAACATTAGAAACCAAACAAATAAGAAAACCCAATATTAAATACCGTAGCTTGTTTTTCATAGTTCTTGATCTTTATTTATCGAAAACATTGACAGCCGAAAAATATTATAATATATCGGAAATAAAAAGACGAAAATATAACCTGTGTAATTATGAACTCATATCACGAACCCCATTACTGATACAAAGCAGATTATCGTTTTCGGGAAGTTGCTTCTGTTTTTCTTCTTGCAATTTGACACCACGACTAAGAAAAACCCATGAAAACAAAAGAACCATCAATGTAGGCATTTGCCCAAGTATACCATTTCCATAGCTTGCCACCATTATCCCCCAAAACCCGGAGATAAGGGCTAACAAAATAAATGTAAGTTCGGGGTCACTAATTTTTGTCCAGATTACTATGGACGACTGTATCAGGATATAGAATAGAATAAACAAATGCAGGGACAGGCCAACCACCCCCATTTCTGCCCATATTTTAACAAACCAACTATCGGTAGGAGTTTGCGCAAGAAAAGTATTGGGGCTAAATCGAAGTCCCCAGTTTCCTGCCGAACCAATCCCCCCTCCTAATGGCCTTGTGGCGAGATATGATTTTAGTTTACGCTGATTTTCAAGCCTTACTTGTAAAGAGGCATCTTGTGGGTCTAATGCAGTCCGCATTCTGGCAATCTGATAATTTCCCTGGCCGATAGTAGTAAATTTGAGAAAAAAGAACACAACAGCCCCAAATGCAATGCCTACCATAAGAAGCTTAAAGTTTTTACTTAACAAAAGAAATAATAATGCCCCCATAGCGGGAACAGCCATTGCTCCCCTTGTACCTGAGATAAACATACCTAATAAAGTTAAGATGCTGGCAATACCAAAAAAGATTTTCTTTTTTCGTGTGCCCGGCCCTAATGCAATTATTCCTGATGATAATGTAGCATGGGCCATTGCTGCTCCAAATTGTCCGGCATCGCTGTAAAAGGAAAATACACGTAAACGCCCGAATAAAATGTGTGTTTCTTCTGCACCTGCATCTAACCAGGCTTGCTCCCAAGGGTCGGGGCCTAAAATTAATTGCTGAAATCCTTTAAGCACTGCAATTATTGAAAGCATCATCCATATTTTTAGAAATGTATCAAGATCCTTTAATCGGCTTAATAATACCAGAGCTGCGGGGATAAACAATAATTGATAAAATCCTACACCACGCATAGCGTAAAACCATGCAGCAAAACTTACCATTTCGGGGTTCACCACTTCCAAAACACAATACCCCATCCAAATTAATGACAGCCAGGTAAGATAATTTTTTGCCGGAGACCAGTCCTGTTGTACCCAACCTTTAAAAAACAAGCTCATCATTACTAAAAAAAGCAAACCATCGGTCGATAAACCCAGCGGAGCAGGTATATAGCGTATTATCCCATTTATTGTAAAAGCAAAAATCAATACAAGAAAAAGTGTAAGCCTGGGGTTTGAAAAAAGGATGTAAACAGCGGCAATTATAAATGGTAAGGCTATAAAAACGCCCGCCATCATAATACCTTTGTTGGCAATTATATTTGCAGCCACATATATAAAATAGAATAATATGACCAGAATAATAGGTTTCCTAATTTGCTTGTAACCTGTATCGGAATAGTACGATCCCATTCAACCCCCGCCTATTTATTAATCATGTATTTGAATTCGTTGTTCTTAATAAATTGCCATCCCTTTTTAGGGATTTGCGCAAAGTTAATAACCAATTCCTTATTCAGAAAATAATACCCGACTAAAACACCAACAAGCGAATTAATTATTGTAACTACTGCAACTGCTTCGAGAGTACGAAAAATCAGTATAGCCAGTATGTCGCCAATTATATTTGCCAGGGCCATGTATATTACCTTTATTAAATTTGAACGGGGTTTATTTATACAATCTAAAGTTACACCACTAAAACGGTCGATGGTTAAAACCATCCCATAAATCAGGAATATCCTGAATACATTAACAGGTGATACCAGACTGCTGTATTCGGCACCACCAAGAAAGCCTACCAGCTCGTTGGCGAAAACAAACAGTATTAACATAAGTGGCAAAAATAAAATTGTAAGGACACCTGAGTACC
>JAYENH010000466.1:0-2806 GCA_034721995.1 Bacteroidota bacterium | reverse complement strand
AAATCCAGGACTGATAAAAGACCCTATTTTAAATGAGGCAATCAAAATAATTGCTTATCGGGGAAAAACAAGAAAACTCGACTATTGGATAATAAAACTTAGCAGGAAATCTAATAAATGGAAAAAGCTACTACTGAAATCATTGATTCATAAGCATATTCTTGTTGAAAAAGAGAAACACTTTTTGGGAATTATTCCTTACAAACGCTACCCAATGGTGAATCCAACTTACGAGAATGAGATTAAATCAGGCTTAGTAAAAATCATTACAGAAGATGCACAGGCTAATGATGAAGAAATAATGCTTATCGGGCTAATCCATTCCTGCGATCTTTCATCCGAACTTTTTAAGGACAGGCATGAACGCAAAATAGCAAAGAAGAAGATAAAAGAATTAAGTACTATAAATAAATATTCAAAAATAATTAACGAAACACAGGCAGCCATAAATGCTGCTATTGTTGCAAGTATTGCATCAACAGCGGCAGTTTCGGCAGCTACAACGGGGTAAGAGTTTAGTGATCAACGTAGACATTAGTCAACAGTCAACAGCAGAACCCGTAAGCCTTAAGCTCTGAACCCATAACCTCTTTTCTCAGACCTCCATCGACATCTCAATAATCTGTTCCCGGTTTGGACCAACCGAAACATATTGAACAGGAACACCTACTTCTTCTTCAATAAAATTGATATAAGCGTTCAATTCTTCGGGGAATTCGTTTTGGTGATTTAATTTCGTTGTATCTTCTTTCCAACCATCAAATTCAATATACTCCGGTTTCAAATCACCTTCGATATTATAAGGCAACTGCGTAAGAGTTTTTCCATTTTGTTTATATGCAACACATATTTTTATTGTATCGAAAGTATCGAGAACATCGGCCTTCGACATAATAAGACGGCTAACGCCATTTATCATAACCGAATACTTTAGTGCTACAAGATCGAGCCAGCCACAGCGGCGAGGTCTTCCGGTTGTAGCTCCAAATTCGTGCCCGTGTTTTTGTAAATCATTACCTGTTTCATTAAAAAGCTCGGTAGGAAATGGCCCGCTTCCAACCCTGGTGCAATAGGCCTTGAAAATCCCGAACACCTCTCCTACTCTGTTTGGTGCAATACCAAGTCCGGTACATGCCCCTGCACATACAGTATTCGAGGAAGTTACAAAAGGATAAGACCCAAAGTCTATGTCAAGTAGTGTGCCTTGCGCCCCTTCGGCAAGTATTTTTTTTCCATCCAATAGATATTCATTAATGGCATATTCGCTGTCGATGATATTAAAAGATTTCAAAAACTCAACACCATCGAACCATTGCTTTTCATAATCCGAAACGTCGGCCTTATAATCATACATATCAAGCAAATTGCTGTGCTTATCTTTTAAGCGATTGTATTTCCCAATAAAATCAGGAGATAAAATATCGCCAAAACGCAAACCATTTCTTCCGGTTTTGTCCATATAAGCAGGCCCAATACCTTTTAGTGTAGAACCAATTTTAGATTTTCCTTTTGCTGCTTCTGATGCAGCATCGAGTGCACGGTGCGATGGCAATATTAAATGAGCCTTTTTTGAGATCAACAGGTTTTTCTTCAAATCAACACCGAATTTGCTTACTGCTTCCACTTCTTCTTTAAATATAACAGGGTCGATAACAACACCATTCCCAATCAAATTTATTATTTCAGGATGAAAAATCCCTGAAGGAATAGAATGTAACACATGTTTTATTTCATTAAATTCGAGTGAATGACCAGCATTAGGGCCTCCCTGAAAACGGGCAATCACATCATATTTTGGAGTGAGCACATCTACAATTTTACCTTTCCCCTCGTCGCCCCATTGTAATCCTAACAATACATCAACTTTCATAATCAAGAACTTAAGTTCAGTTTAAAAAACTTTTAAAATTAAATAATTAATTGCAGAGCTAATGATATATGAAAAGCTTTTTTTAAAAGATATTAACAAGGAGAAAACTGTAAAATAATAATAGAAGCTTAAAAGTTGGAAATTGGATACCCGTTACGGGATAATGTACCGACAAGACTTACCTGGTCTCTGCGAATTCTACTTAAACCAGAACTCTCCCCATACTCTCATTCCTCTTCTTCTTTACAGTCTGAGCATACTCCATAGAAGTAAAGCGAATGATATGAAACATGAAATTTGTTTACATCGCTGGCAGTGTTTTGAATTTCCTGGATACGAGGGTCGCAAAACTCAATAATTTTTCCACACTTTGTACAGATAAGATGATCGTGCTGTTTGCACTCATAAGCCTTTTCGAATTGAGCTATATTTTTCCCGAATTGGTGCTTTATTACCAGTTCACATTCCAGCAACAATTCTATCGTGTTGTATAAGGTCGCCCTACTGACACGATAATTTTTATTTTTCATGAATATGTATAGCGATTCTATGTCGAAATGACCATCGCGCGAATAAATTTCATCAAGAATGGCATATCTTTCAGGTGTTTTTCTATGTCCCTTCTTTTGCAAATATTCAGTAAACATCTGCCTGACAGTAGATTTAGTATCATCACAAATCATATTCATTCTAAATTCATTTTTTATTGTGTAAAAATGAGAATTATAATTTGAATACGCAATTTTTATTTAGAATAAATAAGGGCAGTCTCCAGTCGACAGTTTCCAATCGGCAGTTGGCAATCATTACAATTCAACAATTCAACAATTTGACAATTCCATCACTCCATCACTCCATCACTCCATCACTCCATCACTCCATCACTCCATCACTCCATCACTCTATCACTCCATCATTTCTGGTAAAATTCTGATA
>JAYENH010000465.1:0-2806 GCA_034721995.1 Bacteroidota bacterium | reverse complement strand
AAAACTCTGTGCAACTCTGTGGTTAATAGAAATATGAAGTTTAACCACAGAGTCATCAGAGAAATAACACAGAGTTACACAGAGGAAAAAGTGTAAACTACTTTTACTGGTATATGAAAAATGCCTATTCTTCTATCCAATAATTCGGACAAATCATTGCTCGCCACATTCCTTGAACAATTATTTAATATCTGGTATTCTTTATTTGATTTTTCAGAATTGGGGAATTTGTTGTACACCCCGGAATATCTCCATCAATCTCACTCAATGTCGCAAGCCGAAGATAGAGCTACCAATACGGACCATTGTGCTTCCTTCTTCGATGGCAATTTTATAATCGTTCGACATGCCCATTGATATTTCTTTAAACCGATCGTCATCAGCAAAAAAATCGTTTTTAATCCTATCGAAGCAAGTCTTCAAATATTGGAATTCCGATCTTACCTGATCCATATTTTCAGTAAAAGTTGCCATTCCCATCAGCCCTACAGGTTTTACATTTTCGAAAGCTTTAAAATCATCAGAATTGATAATAGAATATATTTCATCAATGCTTAAACCAAATTTAGTTTCCTCGTCGGCAATATGCATCTGAAATAAAAAAGGGATTAGCCTGTTGTTTTTTAAAGCTTCCTTATTTATTGTCCGCAAAAGTTTTAGGCTGTCTACGGCATGTACCACAGATACAAAAGGTGCTATATATTTTACTTTGTTTGTTTGCAAGTGGCCAATTATATGCCATTCGATGTCCTTGGGCAGTTCGCTCCATTTGCGTGAAAGCTCCTGTGGTTTGCTTTCGCCAAATATCCTGATGCCTGTATCGTAAGCTTCCATGATTTGCTCGTTGGGCTTGGTTTTCGACACAGTAATTAGTTTTACACCTGTGGGTAAAGAATTTAAAATTGGTTCAAGATTTTTTTTGATGCTCATTTTTTTTGATTTTCAATTCTCCAGTCTCCAGTCTCCTGCGAATCGCCGACTGCCTACTGCCGACTGTGAACTGCCGACTGCCTACTCTAATACCTTGCAATTTCTGTATCGTACATTTCTTTAAGTTTTTCAAGAGTTTCAATATCCTGTGATTCCTGATAAATCCTGGCTACTTCGACAATATCGAAATTTTTGTAGAAGAATGCCAAAGCTGCATCGAAGTGCTGGCCATCCCAGTTGTTTTTAATATTATGGGTAATTTTCTCGAACAACTTCCAGCTAAGCTTTTTAGGAATCTGAAAATAAGCCATTGTGTTTTCGAGTTTGTCGAAATAAATGTCAGGTTTTATTTCTTCTAACACAAAGGTTTTTCTGACTTTTATTATTCCTTTTCCTTTCAGGTTTTTCTTCTTTTTAAAAGTAATGTCTTCGTTTTGAAAATAGGATTGGAGATGCGCAATGTTTTCAAAACTATCGAGACCTTTTATTCTTATGCAGGGTAATTTATCGTTGTTGATAAAAATTTCGCCTGCTGCGGCATCGAACCCGAAGGGGCAATACATTTTTATATTATGTGCAGCTCGTGTAACTTGCTCACGGTTATAAACTTCCGATGTCATCAGAAAAACCAGCCGTGGAACCGATTCGGTTGGAATATCGTGGTGATAACCCGGGAAAGGCAATTCCGATTCAAGAACAAAAGTGTTAGCTAAAACATTTTCGCTCAAACATCTTAAATCCTCTACCTTTATTAAACTTCCTAATGCTTCAAATTTTTCCATCATAGCTTTAAATTTAATATGTTAACAAATATTCTCACCATTTTGTTTACGATGAAATAATCAGTTCAATATAAATACCTTCGATAAGACGGAATTTTAAATTTTCTAATTTGCCCCGTAGTTAAGAATTTGGGATTCTTAATGTTTATTTGTCTGATATTATTTTGACCTCGAGTTCTTAATCCTTCACGCAACGTACCGACTTGCCTGTTGAATTATGATCTACTTGTCTAAGGAAACTATGATCAATGCCTATGTATCGATCAAAATACTCATTACTACTTGATTCTGTTGCAGACCACCAGAAAGTACCCAAATCTAAATAATAATAATAATAATTATAACCTAAGTAATAGCGAAATCCTGCCGGCAAAGCTGAAAAACCGTAATCATCGGTACCATTTCCTGTGTTCCAACCTGTGGTCGATTTTAGATGATCCCCAACCAATTCCCAATCATCACCACCTGAGCCACCTACAACATATCCATTACTTGTACCGCCATTATCGTTTGCAATATAAACGGCAAGCGTTTCCCATTCAGTATCGCTTGGTAAGTGCCAGCCGGTGGGGCAAATACCCTGAATAGTATCGTTAAGGTTGATTGCGCTATTTGAGGCAGCTAACCAAGTATATAACCTGCCATATATTTCGGAATTAGCTGAATTACTATTGTAGTCAAAATAGTATTTGGCATAATTATATCCTGGTAAATTCCCAACCCAATTTCCATTTGTTACATAAAAGCCATCAGAATATTGTATTGCTTTCATATTTTCGGCCATCCAGCATTGACTGCCTATTTGGGTGGTAGTGTAGTAATTTCCGTCAATATCCGAAGCCATTGAATATCCACAATAAAAGCTTGTGGAATCAGGTGCAAAAGTAATTTCTATGGTATCGGCGTTTTGCCAACAATAGTTTCCAATAGTCCAAATCAAGAAATACTGGTTTCCGGCAAAGCCACTGAATTGAGAAACCGGATTGCCTGTGTTTTGAATAATCCCGCTTGTGCCGGAAATAATCGACCACTGGCCTGTGCCCACTATTGCACTATTTGCCTGCAATGTTATTGATGTATCCATCATGTTAAAT
>JAYENH010000464.1:0-2811 GCA_034721995.1 Bacteroidota bacterium | reverse complement strand
TTTTTTTCAATATTGCACAACGTTGAGTATATGGTTTTGTGGCGGTTTAATAAATATATCTTTCTTTGCTTGCACGGATGCTTTTTAATAAATATAATGTTCTTGTTTGGCACTTCACCCGCCATAAACTATATACATTATGTGTGTCCTGCATAAGCAGAAGCTACACACTAACCGGAAGCTTTAGGAAAATGTCAAAAATACAAATATTTCCTACAAAAGTTCAAGGCAAAGAGTGTGATTTATTCCAGAAGGTCAGGCTTATGCCTGGTCACGTTCTCGTATGGGTGGTTGGGCAACTGCGAAGCTCTCACAGTCTGCCCCGTTTTTTCGGGGAATACCTATTAAAATAAAATAAAAAATGTTAGTATTTCCATGCATTAAACATGTATTTTGGTTTTAATGATGGTATTTACCAACGTAAATTAAGCATTTACCATTTACCATTAAATTTTAGCCACAGTGCCCTCAAACTTTGCATAATTCACACTTACGCCATCATCCAAATCAAATTCTATTTCTTGGGTGGCGAATTCTTTTAACACCTCGTTGTCATAATTTTGTTTTATACATCTTGTAAAATTATCAATTGATTTTGTATATCCAAATATACCTTTATTAACAAATCTATATCCGACTATTTGTGTGGGTGACCTTTTGCCGCTGAACCAAATAATAATACTTTATGAAGAGTCAAGCTATTTGGCTGTTTTCCGGTTTTTTTAAGTGGGAGACATTCGATGGATTTTTAGACTGCATTCCAATAAAAAAGGAGAACCAACCAATGTCAATTCTCCTTTGAATATTATATCTCAATACTTAGTACTAAAACTTATAAACATTATCATCAATCAGTTTATTGGCAAGCCTGCGACGTGCATCCTTTACATTAACACCCTGAACACGGGTGTAATAACAAATGGCTCTTAGGTATTTTTCCTGGTCTGCTTGTTCGATAAATGAGTAAATGGCATCTTTGGCATACTTGGTTACATTGCTGGCAATATCGTAAGTGTACACATCAACAATATCCTTGTATAGTTTTACCGATCCGGCACCATTCATGCCTTCGAGTTTTTCAACCCTCAGTATTGTCGATTCGGCAGTATAAATTTCTATCATCATATCGGCAATATTAAAAAGGACTTCCTGCTCGAAAGAAAGTTTTCGGCCAAAGCTTTCGTGGGCAGCAGCAATTATCAAAATAACAGCTTTTTTCATGCGGCTTATTATGTCTTTTTTATTTTCATAATAGCCTTCCTTAAAATCAACTTTTTCGGGAACCGAATCAAGATTTTCTAATGCAACTGCACATTCTGCTTTTAAAGCGGCATTTCCTTTCATGCCTTTTTTAATGATATTGTCGGAAGCCCACAAACGGTTTATTTCGTTTGTCCCTTCAAAAATACGGTTTATCCTCGAATCGCGATATGCCCTGTCGACAGGTGCTTCGGCAGAGAAACCCATACCGCCGAAAATCTGTACTCCTTCGTCAAAAATATAATCCAGCGACTCCGAACCTAAAACTTTCATCATGGCACATTCAACCTGAAAATCGGCATTGGCCTGGATAACAGCAGAACCATGCTCCATTCCTTCGGCTTTATATTTTTCGATATGTTTTTGAATGTCGGCTGTTGCACGGTACACTGCCGATTCGGTTGTCCATGTTTTGATAACCTGTTCGGCAAGTTTATGTTTGATAGCCCCATAATTAGAAATCAATTGCCCGAACTGCTTACGCTCGTTGGCATACTGTACAGAATTGTTGATAGTACGTTTGCAGCTTCCAAGTACAGTTGCTCCAAGTTTTATACGGCCGATATGCAAAATATTGATGGCAATACGGAATCCTCCCCCGCGTTTGCCAAGAAGATTTTCGACAGGTACTTTTACGTCGTTAAAGAAAACCTGTGTAGTAGACGATCCCTTGATCCCCATTTTATTTTCTTCAACCGATACTTCAACGCCTTCCCAATCTCTTTCAACAATAAAAGCACTTAAAATGCGGTCGTTTTCAATTTTGGCAAAAACAGTTAAAATATCGGCAAAACCACCGTTGGTGATCCACATTTTCTGGCCGTTCAGGATATAATGTTTTCCATCTTCCGACAAAACAGCTTTTGAGCGTCCGGCATTAGCATCCGATCCTGCATCGGGTTCGGTCAAACAATAAGCAGCAGCTTTTTCGCCCGAAGCCAAATCGGGGATATATTTTGTTTTTTGCTCTTCGGTACCATAATATAATATAGGCAATGTGCCGATTCCTGTGTGCGCCATAAAAGCAACCGAGTAGGAATGAGCCGATCCGATAGCTTCGTTGGCCCGCATTGTAGTCAGAAAAGATTGTTCGTAACCGCCCAATTCTTCGGGAATTGCAATTCCCAATAAGCCCAACTCGCCTGCTTTTGCAATAAGGCTTTTCATCAAACCCTTTTCGTGGCTATCGATCCTTTCGAAATGGGGATATACATCCTGCTTTAAAAAATCGTAACAAGTATCAACAATCATCGATTGTTCTTCATCAAATTCTTCGGCAATAAAGATGTTCGCTGCATTGGTCTCTTTTACAAGAAACTCGCCCCCTTTCATTAATTCATTCATTTCCATATTCATATTTTTCATTTATTTCCGGTGGTAATTATTGGTGCAAAAATAACTTTATCTGTTTGAATGTAAAAGTTTAGATCAAATTATTGTAAACTCTGCAAGAGAACACCAGTAAACACGCTATGTTCAACCTGTCTTGTTATTGATATTTTCTTGTCTGAGACTTTCAAAAAACAGAAGTTTTAGTGCAAGTACTAATTA
>JAYENH010000463.1:0-2813 GCA_034721995.1 Bacteroidota bacterium | reverse complement strand
GCAATTTTATGGACAGAAACTTTTAATTCTTCGCTGTCGATACCTACATATTCCTTTACCAGTCTAACTACACGCACTTTTTTATCAACTTCAATTTTAATTACTTTGCTGTTTCGCATTTGTATAAACAATGGGCGGGGAATCGAAACCCGGCCAATTGACACACTTTCGTCTTCGAGCCAAATGGGTTTTGATAAATCAAGAGAACTCCAAACTTTAAACAAGTCATTTTCAAATTGCTGTGGCGGTGGTTGCTCCTGTTGCCCGATTGCCCCAAATGCCGAGCCTTTGTGGTTTGCAAGTTTTTCTAAATCAATAACCTGATATCCCAGATTTTTTATTGAAGTTAAAATCTCTGATTTTCCGCTTCCGGTCATGCCCCCTAATATTATTAAACTGGCAGGGCGCGAAAACGATTGAAGCAATAAATTACGGTAGGCTTTGTATCCTCCTTCTAATAATTTTATTTTGTACCCTGCCAATTCGAATAGCCATGCCATGCTCCGGCTCCTTTGTCCGCCACGCCAGCAATAAAGTAAAACTTCTTTTTTTTGGGTTATCCTGTGCAGTAATTTTACGTAAGCTGAAAGTTTTGGCCCGACAAATTCAAGGCCCTGTAAAACCGCAGCTTCTTTGTTTTCCTGTTTGTATTTTATTCCAACAATAGCTCTTTCTTCGTCCGAAAAAAGGGGGATGTTAAATGCACCCGGAATATGCCCATTGGCAAATTCAGAAGGTGTTCGGACATCAATAACAGGTATTTTTTTCTGCTGAAGGTTTAAGAAATCGTCGCAGGAAATAGCTTGTAGCATCATTGTTAAATTAAAAACTTGAAATTAAAAACTGCCGACTGCTAACTGCCGACTGATGACTGATTTAATTAAATATATCATTGTTTATATGGTTAAGGTCGTATTTGTCGGGAAGTTGATTGCTTAGATCGTCGCAATCCAAATCGAAACTAAACCCGCGTAAAGGTTTATCAAAATCGCGGGCATCGATCCCGAGGTTCAGCGAATCGGCATAAACTTTTTCCATATACAATGCCCATATCGGCAAGGCCATGTTAGCTCCCTGTCCCAGGCGTATACCTTTAAAATGAATACTTCTTACCTCGCCACCGACCCATACACCTGAAACCAAATCGGGGGTTACGCCCATAAACCACCCATCCGAATGATTATCGGTTGTTCCTGTTTTGCCGCCAATTTCGTTAAACATTTTGTACTTATACCTTAATCGAATACCACTTCCTTCGCGAACTACCCCCATCAATAGGTTCAGCATAAGATAAGCTGTTTCTTCGCTAATTACAATTTCAACTTTAGGGTTGAAGGTAGAAATAACATTTCCGGTTATCTGAATTTAATCAATTGTAATTTATTTTTAAATATATATTTACATTATTTTATTTTGATATAAAAATATTTGCTATATTTGAAGAATCAAATTACAAAATACATGTTTCAATTAACCAAAATATTATTATGTGCTACGCCAATCCTTTTTTTACTAGCAAGCAAGCAAGCAAGCAAGCAAGCAAGCAAGCAAGCAATATAATTTATTTTTCATTTTTCAAAAAGTATTATTTGCTTGTTTTACAGAAATCTGTTCAAATTTTTCTGATGTATACAGAATTCCCCTTTTCAGGGTTTTTACGATTTTATTGCACATCGAAAAATTTGGACAAGTACAATACGGATATTTGTTTTGCAGAACAACAAAACATATATTCGTTTTAGGGAAAAACGATTTCGAGCGATTGCTGCCCTGCGATGGCGATAGCAGGGCGGCAAAAACAAATACGTATCTGTTGCAAGGCAACAGGTACAAACCCATTCCCCCTTCGGTTTATCAAGACAGCCCTTGTGAAATTTCTACTGATCGCAATTTAAAAAGTGCAAATTGAAAAATTTTAGATATGAAAACGAGAAAGATATTTTTACTGGCAATATTGTTTTGCCTGAGTTATAATTTGTTTGCGCAAACAGATGTAAAAGTGGAGAATCATGTTAGTACAACATATTCTGTTACTGCCGTATATGTAAATGGAGCGAATCAATTAAGTACAACATATAATAATCTTATAGGCGGTAGCAGCTATACAATTGAAAAAGATCTTACTGGTAACCCTGGTTATGCCTTATCACATTGGAGAATATCTGCCTTAAACTGCAATCCAGTACTTGATGCCAATCATGCTTATGGTGTAAGCGATTGGGATCAAATCACACATTGTCAACAATGTAACAACAATGCCTATTCTTCTTATGGAATTGGGCAATTACCACCATACGAACACAAGGTTTACATTGGATGTAAAGATTAAGGTTATATAAGGTTTTGGGCAATGATATAAAATTGCCCCAAACCTTTTTTGTATTTTAGTAATTTAATAAAAGAAACGACATGAAGAAAAATACACTACTTTTTACACTGTTGCTTACTTGCTTTTTTGTGTACAGCCAATACCAGTTTACCCACTACACAACCTACAACACGGGTAATAACAGTTTGGGGTCGAGCACAATTTATGGCATAAAAGAAAACCCTGTTACCCACAATTTATGGTTTTCGGGCTACGATGGCATTATGAGATATGATAATGTAGAGTTTGTTTCAGACATAAATATATTCTCAACACATGGAACATGGGGGGAGCATAAATTTGATATTGATGATACAGGTACGTTATGGTATCAAAATAGAGATACTCTGTTTGAATACGATGGCACAAATTTGTCGTATCATGTTATGCCCAATGCACCGCAAACTACATTTGATATTTTATGCGACAACCAGGGAAATATTTG
>JAYENH010000462.1:0-2814 GCA_034721995.1 Bacteroidota bacterium | reverse complement strand
CGAAAATATTGGTGTAAACCCAATTCCAAACCCTGTTGATGGAACAGTGGACATAGAATATACACTTGAAGAAAAACCTTCGGATCAAATTGAACTTTCGGGTGGCTGGGGTGCAGGTATGATTGTTGGGACTCTTGGGCTTTCGTTCAACAATTTTTCGGCCAGAAACTTTTTCAAAAGTGAAGCCTGGCGACCATTGCCTGCCGGCGATGGACAACGTTTAAGCCTTCGTGCCCAATCGAATGGTGTTTATTATCAGGCTTACAATATGTCGTTTGTTGAACCCTGGCTCGGAGGGAAAAAGCCAAATTCGCTTTCCGTATCTCTGTACCACACTGTTCAATCGGATGGACGCGACAATGACGATCCGGCCCGTCAATCAATACAAATTACAGGTTTTGCTTTAGGCCTGGGAAAAAGATTAAAATGGCCCGACGATTTTTTTATTCTTCGCAACGAATTAAGTTTTCAGATTTATGATCTCAGCAATTGGTCGTCGTTCCTTTTTGCAAATGGCAGGGCTAATAATTTTAGTTTTACCACAACATTTGCCCGTAACTCGGTTGACCAACCCATTTATCCACGGCGTGGATCAAACTTTTCTATTAGTTTGCAAATAACACCTCCATATTCACTATTCAACGGAAAAGATTATTCAGAATTAAACGATCAGGAAAAATACAGATGGGTAGAATATCATAAATGGACATTTAAAGCATCGTGGTTCGAAAAGTTGGCAGGAGATTTGGTAGTGAACGCCAAGGTAAATTTTGGCTTCCTTGGATATTTTAATAAAGATGCCCGCTCACCATTCGAAGGATACTATGTTGGTGGCGATGGACTGTCGGGTTATAATCTTTACGGAAGGGAAACAATAGCATTACGAGGATATGATAATGGATCGCTTACACCCTATAATGGAGGAAATATATACAACAAGTACACGCTTGAGTTGCGCTACCCCATTTCGCTCAACCCACAAGCTACATTATATGGCCTGGTTTTTCTCGAAGGAGGGAATGCGTGGACAGATTTTCGCGATTTCAGCCCCTTTGAGATTAAACGCGCTGCCGGTGTGGGAATGCGGATATTCCTACCAATGTTCGGAATGTTGGGTGTGGACTGGGGCTATGGCTTCGATGATATTATTGATAAACCATCAGCCAACAAAAGTCAGTTCCATTTCGTTATCGGACAACAGTTTTAATACTTCCTTTCCAATTTTTACTGATAAATTGAATAATAGGAATTTATTGATTTTATAAAGATAATTAGATGTATAACCTAAAAACAAGAATCATGAAAAAAGTAATATTAATTCTAAGTGCTGTGGTTTTGTCAAGCAGCATAAGCTTTGCGCAGAAGTATGCTTTTGTCGATACTGAGTATATTTTAACAAATATTCCAACCTATGAATCGGCACAGGAGCAACTCGACCAGCTATCGATTGGCTGGCAAAAAGAAATAGAAGCCGTATATTCTGAAATCGACAAAATGTATAACGATTATCAAGCCGAAAAAGTTTTGCTTACCGAAGAAATGCGGATTAAACGAGAGAAAGACATCATTGATAAAGAAAAGGATGCGAAAAACCTTCAGAAAAAATATTTTGGCAAAAATGGTGATTTGTATAAAAAACGTCAGGAGCTTATCAAACCAATACAGGACGATATTTTTAATGCCGTAAAAGAGATTGCCGAAGAAGGAAACTACGCTTTAATTTTTGATACCGCAGCCGGAGGTTTGAGTATGCTTTATACAAATCCACGCTACGATAAAAGCGATGATGTTTTAGAGAAGCTGGGATACAAGAATTAATTATTGATAATTGTATATTGACAATTGATTAATTCAAAATCGGGGAACTGGATAAATGTTACTTTAAAGCTATCCAATTAACTAAACAATTTTTATTGAGAGGAAAGATGATTTTTGACCTTTCAAGTTCAATTAATTATATATTTGCAGCAAATTTTGAAAATTTAAAAGAATGAAAAATATCAGTAGTATTATTATTGCGCTTGTACTTGTTATTTCTGCTACTACAAGTTTTGGACAGTCGAAATTAAAATTTGGCCACATCGATTCAAATGAATTAATGTCTATTATGCCAGAACGTGAAAATGCAAAAAAGGAGCTTCAATCCTATGCCAATCAACTTGAAGAGCAACTTGGCGAAATGCAAAAAGAGTTGGAATTGAAGTATAGCACTTTTCTTCAGCAGGAAGGTACGCTAAACGATGTCGTTAAAGAGAGTAAACAAAGGGAATTGCAGGATCTCCAAACAAGAATCCAGGAATTTCAGGTTAATGCACAGGATAAGTATCAGAAAAAAGAATCTGAATTGCTCCAACCAATTATCGACCGTGCAAATAGTGCCATCCAAAAAGTGGGAAAAGATAATGGCTTTACATACATTTTTGATGTAGGAGTTGGTGCAGTAGTTTATTTTTCGCCCGAAAGCGAAGATATTCTTTCTTTGGTAAAAGCCGAATTGGGAATTACCTCAGCCGAGCCTGTAAAAGAATAACCGAAAATTAATTCAAATAATATAAGCCATCTCTTAGGGGATGGCTTTTTTTATGAGGGTTAAGAGCAGGGCAAACGCATGAAAAAAAGAAAAATTAATTTTATAAAGCCACAGATTCTCAGATTGGTTATTCAATTATTTGACAGAAATCATTAATCTACTGATTACGAATATTATCATCTCATTATTTTGAAAATAATATACAAAGCCAATAAGAAATCATTTTGTTATTTGCACAGATTTTAAAACAAGCATAGCTTGTTTTTTTGTGTAAATTATTTACA
>JAYENH010000461.1:0-2821 GCA_034721995.1 Bacteroidota bacterium | reverse complement strand
GAAAATGTAAAAATGTACAAACCAGCACGATCGGGCAACAAAGCCGATATTTTAGGAGTAGAAGAAGTGAAGAAAAAATTCGGTATCAACAATCCAAAACAGGTAATCGACATCCTGGCTTTGTGGGGCGATGCTTCCGATAATATTCCCGGAGCACCCGGCATTGGCGAAAAAACTTCGAAAAAATTAGTTGCTCAGTTTGGTTCGGTTGAAGGTTTACTTGAAAAAACCATAGAACTAAAAGGCAAACAAAAAGAAAATATCGAAAATAATAAAGAACAGATTTTACTTTCGAAAACTCTGGCAACAATTATTACAGATGTACCAGTCGAAAAAAATAGCGACGATTTAGTTCGTAAAGAGATAAATCGGGAAAAGCTTAAAGAAGTTTTCGACGAACTGGAATTTCGCCAACTCTCGCAACGTATTTTGCAGCAAGGCTCTGTAATTCAGAAAAAAAAGCAAAGCCAACAAGCCGTACAAACAAGCCTTTTTAATTTTGATGATGAAGCTGTTGAGGATATTCAGCAAAAGGTTTTGAAATCAATAAAAACTATCGATCATCAATATTATCTTATTGATAAAAAAGAAAAACGTGAAGACCTAATCAATAAATTATCAGAATTAAAAGAGTTTTGTTTTGATACCGAAACTACCGGAAAAGATGCCAATAATGCCGAATTGGTCGGGCTTTCTTTTTCGTGGAAAAAAGGCGAGGCATATTATGTTCCATTGCCCGATAACAAAAAGGATTGTCTGCAAGTGATAGAAGAATTTAAAGCTGTATTTTACAATTCGGAAATTGGCAAAATCGGGCAAAATATAAAATTCGATATTCTTATGCTGAAATGGTACGGAGTAGAAGTAAATGGGGAGATGTTCGATACCATGCTCGCACATTATTTGCTCGAACCCGACCAGCGGCATGGAATGGATTATTTAGCCGAAGTGTACCTGAATTATCAAACTATTACTTTTGAAGAAG
This sequence comes from Bacteroidota bacterium, assembly GCA_034721995.1. Classification (GTDB taxonomy): domain Bacteria; phylum Bacteroidota; class Bacteroidia; order Bacteroidales; family M50B96; genus JAIOYV01. Next base: position 1,836 of record JAYENH010000461.1, on the reverse strand, counting down.
TTTGTGGCCCCAAAGGAAAATTACAAATAACCATTCGCGAGGCATACAAACGAAATGCCGAGCTGGTAAAGGATTATGCAGCCGAAGATGCCGATATTACATGGCAATTGAAAAAAATACTGGCCACTGATTTATCAGAAAAAAATCTCGAAAAATTAGCAAAACAGGTTGAAATGCCACTCGTTCCCGTATTGGCCGACATGGAGAAAACAGGAATAAAACTCAATGCCGGATCGTTGAAAACTTTTTCCGAAGAACTTGCCCAATCCATTATCCATAACGAAAATGAAATCCTGAAAATGGCGGGCATGGAATTTAATGTTGCTTCGCCCAAACAACTTGGCGAAGTGCTTTTTGTAAGAATGAAATTAGACGACAAAGCAAAAAAAACCAAGTCGGGCCAATACTCGACCAACGAGGAAACCCTGGTGCGGCTACAGGATAAACATCCTATTATTGCAAAAATTTTGGAATACCGGGGGCAAAAAAAACTCCTGTCTACCTATGTCGATGCTTTGCCCAAACTTATCAATAAAAAAAGTGGGAAAATACACACTTCGTATAATCAAGCTGTTACATCAACAGGCAGATTAAGTTCGGCAAATCCTAATTTGCAAAACATTCCCATTCGCGAAGAACAGGGCAAGGAAATACGCAAGGCTTTTATTCCTTCTGATGATCAACATATTTTCTTTTCTGCTGATTATTCACAAATTGAATTACGTTTGATGGCCCACCTCAGCGAAGACCCAAATCTTGTGGAGGCATTCATAAACAAGGAGGATATTCATGCGGCAACGGCAGCCAAAATAAATAAAATCGCAATTGGCGATGTTACCCGCGAAATGCGCAGCCAGGCCAAAACTGCTAACTTTGGGATTATATATGGTATTTCGGCCTTTGGGCTTTCGCAACGTTTAAACATTTCGCGCACCGAGGGAAAAGAATTAATTGATGGTTATTTCAACACTTACCCAAAAGTGAAGGAGTACATGGAAAAGAGTATCCACATTGCCCGCGGAAAAGGTTACGTGGAAACCTTGTTGGGCCGGCGCAGGCAACTGACCGATATTAATTCGCGCAATAGCGTGGTACGTGGTATGGCCGAACGAAATGCAATAAATGCACCTATACAAGGCTCGGCGGCCGATATTATAAAGCTGTCCATGATTAGCGTTTTTCGCCGTTTCGATGAAGAAAACATACAAAGCAAAATGATTTTACAAGTACACGACGAATTGAATTTTGATGTATTAAAATCAGAATTAGAAAGAGTAAAAGAAATTGTTGTGCACGAAATGCAAAATGCCTTTTTGCTGAAAGTACCCCTGATTGTTGATTATGGTGAAGGTGAAAATTGGTTGGAGGCACATTAATGAATGTATGAAAGGTTCAGGGATAAAGTAAAAAGCAGACTAAATCGATATTCAGGATTCAACTATAAAAGCTTCAACCAAATGGTTAAAGCCCCAACTATTTTTATAGTTTGGAAGCAATATCAATTTTTTAAATATTTTAGCTTTTGAAATTTACCCGACAATTAATCGAAGAGCTATTCTGGAAATATTTGATATGTGAAAATATCTTTTAACGATAAATGAGCTTCAACTCCTATGCTCAGAACTCCTGACCTATGGCCAAATTATCAGTCAATTATCCCGGTTTGTTCGTAAACTGGGATTGTCGCATTTTTCTATCTCAATTCGCAAACATGACATAAAGCAATCCTAAACTTTACCATATAAGGCATATAAGATAATATACGGAAAAACACAGTTTTTCTTAAATGTTCTGATGCTTCCGGCTTACATCTTTTCTGATCCTGTTTAAAATTGA
>JAYENH010000460.1:0-2826 GCA_034721995.1 Bacteroidota bacterium | reverse complement strand
CGACAACACACTACCGGTTTAAGAACTGGGAAAAAGGCAATGGTTTATTCTCATCCAATGAAATAGCTGTGGTTGGTGTTGATGAAGACGAAGAAATAGAAGCTATTATCGAAATTGAGCTTTACCCTAATCCCGGAGATGGTAGGTTTATGCTTGATATTTTATCAACACTTAGCGAGGAAGCTACACTGAAAATTTATGATATAAGTGGCAAACAGATTTATTACGATGTGGTAAATATAATTGAAGGAAAACAGAACATAAAGCTCGACCTTTCTACATTAGAAATAGGTACATATACCTTAACGCTTGTTGGAACTGAAATTAGCAAACAAACAAGATTGGTAATTATTAAATAATTACAGTAAGCATCCGGGAATTATTCCCGGATGCCTTTTTTTACAATCTACCTGTTTTTATTTCTTTTGTATTTTTATTAATCAAAAAAAAAGAATAATGAAAAAACTTTACATATCACTATGTATCTTTCTAATCCCGCTTATTTCTAACTCCCAAATCCAATTCAAAGAAAATATCATAATTGAAAATTTAATACATAATGTATATGATATAAATGTCATTGATCTGGATCAAGATGACAACCTTGATTTATTGGTCGCTTCAGAATATGATAATAAAATAAGCTGGTTTAAGAATGATGGACAAGGTAACTTTTGGCCACAATACGTCATTACAACAGAAGCTTATGGTGTATATTCCGTTTTCGCAATCGAACTGGATGGGGATGGTGATAACGATGTATTATCAGCCACATCTGACGATAACAAGATTGCCTGGTACGAAAACATGGGAAATGGGATTTTTGGTATTCAACAAATTATATCAACCTTAGTAGACGAACCAAAAACGATTTTTTCAATTGATTTAGATGGTGATGGCGATAACGATGTGATTTCGACATCTTTAAACGATAATACAATAGCTTGGTACAGAAATGACGGATTAGGCAATTTTGGTCCTCAACAAGTAATATCAACAAGTACAATATGGCCTGTTTCGGTTTTTGCTATCGATTTAGATGGTGATAACGACAATGACGTATTGTCTGCATCACTATTGGACAATAAGATTGCCTGGTACGAAAATTTAGGAAACGGCATTTTGGGTGCACAACAGATTATCACTACTAATGCTTATGCTGCTAACACAGTATATGCTATCGACCTAGACGGGGACGGAGACAATGATGTCCTTTCAGCTTCGAAATGGGACGATAAAGTTGCATGGTACGAAAACCTCGGATCAGGTATGTTCGGTAACCAGCAAATTATCTCTGACCAATTTTATGACCCAATGGATGTTTGTGCCAGAGATGTGGACGGAGATGGAGACAATGACGTAATTTTTACTGCACACTATTTATCACATGGAATTGTCTGGTCGGAAAATAACGGAAATGGAGTATTTTTCCCGCCTGTTATCATCGATTCAACCCTTCGTTCATATTCAGTTTGTTGTGCCGATTTGGATGGAGACGGGGATGTTGATGTAACAGCAGCATCGTCATCAACTTTAGCCTGGTACCCGAACGACAGTACAGGGAATTTTGGTTCTCAACAAATAGTAGCATATTGCATAAACAGTCCTTATACTCTTTATTCAAGCGACCTTGATGGAGATGGGGACAATGATGTGATTTCAGGCTCAAACTCATCTTATGCAAATATTTCATGGTTTAAAAACCACGGCAACGGTCAGATACTGTGGGAAAGCACAATCACAAATGAAGTAATTCACGTACAAGATATATTTACCATTGATTTAGACGGCGATGGGGACAATGATGTGTTATCTGCATCCGGCAGTGATGGAAAAATTGCCTGGTACGAAAACGACAGTCTCGGTAATTTTGGACCTCAGCAAATAATTTCTGACTCGGCGATATATGTAACATCCATCCATGCCGCCGACATGGATGGAGATGGGGACATGGATGTAATATCGGGTTGCAAGGAAGGATCGATTGGGTCCAACAAATTATCGTGGTGGCAAAACAATGGAGCCGGAAACTTCGGTAATGAAATAATTCTTTACCAGGGTATTAATGGAGTAAGTGATGTTTATGCGGCCGACCTGGACAACGATGGGGACATGGATATTTTGGTATCCTCTCACATGGTAGCGTGGTACGAAAATTTAGGCAATGCCATATCGTTCGACTTTCACATAATTAGCCAGATTTATTATACTAACCAGGTTTTTGTGGCCGACCTCGATGGCGACAACGATCTGGATGTGATATTAACATCGGGTAATTGCTCATGGGATGGTATAATTCATTGGTGGAAAAACGATGGTAACGGTAATTTTACCACAATGCCTTATATTGCCTCCAGCCTGTTTTGCACTATTGCAATTTTTGCCAACGATATAGATAAGGATGGCGATATGGACATAATTGGGAATACAGGAATATGGTCGAACTCATTGGTATGGTATGAGAACGACGGAGCAGGCAATTTTAGCCAAAGCCAGTTAATAGCAGATTCGGCCAATGTTACCTCAATATTTGCAACCGATTTGGACAACGATGGCGATTGCGACATACTTTATAATTGTCATCACTATGACAAAATCCTCTGGGCCGAAAACCTCGGCTACTTATCCTCAGCTTCCGATTCGGCCTGCGCAAACCAGCCCTACCAGTTCGGCAGCCAGGTACTCACAAGCCCCGGCACCTACACCGATACCATGCAAACCGTTTTTGGCCTCGACAGTGTTGTGGAACTTGATTTTTCTCACATTCCAATTCCTGCAGTATCGGTTTCACCTTTTCCGCAAAGTGCCTATTGCATGTCCGATTCT
>JAYENH010000459.1:0-2828 GCA_034721995.1 Bacteroidota bacterium | reverse complement strand
GGATTATCTGTTCCGTCGGGGTTTTTGTTTGGCGCTATAGGTCTGCTTTCTCCATAGCCTTTTGCAATTAACCGTTTTGGCGAAATCCCGTTTTTTGTCAGATAATCGACAATACAATGTGCCCTTTTCTGCGATAACCAAATATTGTATTCCTCCTCGCCCTTGCTGTCGGTGTGGGCAAATATTTCGAGCGATATTTCGGGGTTCTCTTTCATCAGCTTTAGCAGATAGTTATCTAATGCCCGTTTGGCAGTATCGCTCAATTCATAATTTCCGTACGAAAAATACACATGCTCGATTACCAATGGTTTTTCAGGAATGCGATTGAGGACAACAGGATAATTTAAAGTATCGGAATAATTTATATCTTTTGCCGAAACAGGAAAGCTCCTGCTAAAGAAACCTTCTTTGGTAAATAGAAGATTGTATTTTTTCCCGGGTTCGATATCGAAAAAGTAAAAGCCTGTTCCCGAACTTTTCCGGGTCGAAAGAAGTATTGGCTCATCTATTCCCGGCTCATCAAGATAAAGGTTTACCTGTGCATTTTCGAGTGGGCGGGATATTCCACCATCATCGGCTTTTGCTTCACGAACTTCGCCTGATATTGCAAGGCTGATAAATTCGGTCCAGTAATATGAGTAAATATCGTCGCAGCAGTTTTTACCACTAAAAGCTATACCGCCGTCGCGGTTCGAAGTAAAGAAACCCTGCTTTCGGTCGTACACACTAAAATACAGATCGTCGAAGCCTGAATTTAAAGGAAAACCAATATTTTGGGGAATTGTCCAGTTGCGTTTTTCGCCCATCGCCTTAAAAATATCGAAGCCTCCCATGCCCGGATGCCCTTTTGAGCTGAAATAAAGTGTCCGTCCGGCTTCATCGAAAAAGGGTGTGCTTTCGTCAGCAATCGAATTAATTTTTCTTCCTGCGTTGCGGGGTTCCGAAAAAGTCTTGTCGAAAACATCATAAATGCTGTACCAAATATCAAGGCCTCCTTTTCCGCCCGGCCTGTCCGACACAAAATAGATTATTTCCTTTGCCGATGTTTTGGAATAAGTTGCCACTGCCGGTTGTGTCGAGGTATAATTATAATCGTTTACCCCATTGCCAATTCTCTCGGGGTTCTGCCAGATTCCATTCTCAAACAGGCTTTGGTATATTTCGCAACGAATTGAGTTTTCGGTTTTGTTGCAGCGAGTAAAATAAAAACGTTTGCCCGATGCAGAAAATACTCCATTTCCAGTTATACTTTTTTCATTGTTGAAAGGGCCGGCCAATTGCCCTGAATATTTCCAGCTTTTGCCATTTTTTGTTGCATAATAGAATTTCTTTATTTTTTCTGATGATTCAACATTTATGGAATCGGAGTGCATACTTGCAAAAATCAGGGTTGTATCGTCAATCTGAAGTGGTGAGAATTCGGAGAAGGCTTTGTTTATAGATGTGTCGGCATGAACAAGCACTACTTTTAAAACCGAATCTAACAAGCGACCGGCCAACTTGCAACCTTCAAGTTCGTTGCCCGCCAGTTTTTTCATATCACGGTCGATACCCCGGCCTTTATAATTTTTAAGGAATTCTTCGAAATAGTTTTTTGCCAAATCATATTCGCCCAATTGTTTCGATAGTGCGGCATAATAAAACAGGGCAAAAGGGAATTTCTCAGGATTATTTTTATAAACAGTTTGGTAATTTAACCTGGCCCGGCGATAGTCGCGGGTATGGCGTTGCAAGCCGGCCAACAAATAAACCGTTTTAAAATCCTCGGGTTTTTCCGAACAATACTGTTGGTAAAAGTCGATGGCTTTATAATATTCTTTATCGCTGTATGCCTTGTCGGCTTTGTTTTTTAGTTTTCTGGCACTTCGTTGTGCATTTAAATCAGTAGAAAAGGCTGCAAGAATAATAATTACTATTGATAATATTTTTATGTACAGATGTTTATGTTTCATGTTTGATATTTCTTGTTCTGTTGAAATCAGCAAAAAAATAAATGCAAATTACTGCCGTGCACATGGCAAAGCTCCCGGATCAAAAACAGTACTGATGCCGGTGTAAATTAATGAAAGCTCGAATGCCCCCACCGAGTTTGTGTATTGTTGCAATTCTGAAATATTCAGATCGTAGCTAAGCCCCAACCTGAATTTTAAGAAATTAATACCTGCCGAAACAATAACGGCATCGGTGGTACGGTTAAAACCACTTCGGACATAAGCACCCATAAAAATACTTTCGATGCCCGATGTGTGGTTTCCTGTTAATAATTGAAATTCCGATCCGCCTATCAGGCTGTTTGCCCCGGTAAGCTGCATGAAAATAATTTGAGGTTGCACGTAAAACCGGTGCGATACGAACCAGGTTAAATCAACACTATACAATAATTTCGGACGAACCCGGTCTTGTGAACCCGTAAATCCTTCCTTAGGATAATTAATATTGAAAACTGCAATGCCGGCTTCTGTTTTAAACCTGGAGAAATTCCGGCCCCACACGAAGCCAATATTCATATTAAAATAATTGCTGTTTTCGGCCATTGCAATTTCGCCGCTCGGCAGCACCGGATTGTGGTAGCCGGTGCTGTGATCGAATTGATTGCTGTAAAGTGCATTGGCATCGTTAAATTGTCGGAGTACCCCGCCGGCCTGTAAACCAAAAAGGTATTTGTTTTTCCCCGATTTTTTTTTGTACGAACCCGAAATATACATTTTGCTCATGGTCATTCCGATAGTGCCCGATTGGTCGTAAATAATAATGCCACCAATCGACAAATTCTTTTTTGCAGAAAACAACAGCTGATCGAAAGATAACGAAAGAGTGTTGTAGCCCGG
>JAYENH010000458.1:0-2828 GCA_034721995.1 Bacteroidota bacterium | reverse complement strand
TCATATTTTATAAACCAACTTTCTGATAAATTGGGAACTGATGTGGAGATAGGAAAGGTAGATATTGCTTTTTTCAATAAGCTTGTTGTTGAAAAACTTTACATTGAAGACTACCACGGCGATACACTTATATATATTGACAAAATAAATATTGCCATAAATAATTTCAACAGGAAAGAAAGAAAAATCGATTTTGGGCTGATATCCATTGATAAGCTTAAGCTATCTTTATATAAAGATACAGCTAATTTGAATCTTAATGTATTAATTGACAGCCTCATCAACAAAGATAGCAAAACGGAAAAATGGAAAACAATTTTCAGTAAGCTCGAAATTAATAACAGCATATTACGATATAAAACACACAAATATTCGCCAAAAGATTTTGGCATGAATTATTCTGATATCGAGGCCAATAAATTAAATCTAACTATTTCGGATGTTCAAATTGGAGATACACTGAAGCTTGATATTTCTGAATTAAGATTTTTAGAAAAAAGTGGACTGAGAATCAGGCAAATGAAAACTGTATTAAGTTTATCAAATAAACACATCAATTTAGACAATTTGCATATCAGTTTCGACAACAGCGAAATAAAAGCCAATATGCTTACTTTTCGATTTGATTCAGTAAGTGCGTTTAGCAAATTTAACTCGAAAATTAGAATTGAAGCCGATTTTTATGATACTGAATTTTCATTCACCGATCTTGCTTTTTTTGCTCCGCAGTTGCGCGACTTCGACGAAAAAATAGTTTTTACAAGTAGTTTTTCAGGAACTATTAATGATTTAAGGACCAGGAATTTTCAGATGGTATACGGTAAGGATACTCGTTTGCGTGCTACTATGAGCCTTATTGGCCTGCCAAATATAGAACACACTTTTCTATATGCTGATATTCAGGAATTTTGCACAAGCAGTTCTGACATCCAAAGCATACAATTGCCCGGGAAATTATCAGAACAATCAATTCTTTTGCCAGATCAATTCGACGAGGTAGGATTAATAAAATACAAAGGAAATTTAACCGGTTTTACAAATGACTTTGTGGCTTATGGAACAATATCGAGCAATTTAGGAATAATTTCGACCGACCTGGGATTAAAAAAAACGAAGCAAAATTACAGTTTCCATGGCGGCATAAAAACTATCAACTTTGATTTAGGGAAATTTGCCGGCCCAAATTCCGGATTAGGAAAAATAGATATGGAAATGCAAGTTGATGGTTATATCGACAGCCTTAATAAAGTTATTGCAGAGCCAAATGGCGTTATTCATAATATAGAGTTCAACAACTATATATATAGTAATGTTGAGATGAACGGAAAATTGAATGGAAAAAAGTTTGAAGGTTTTGTATATGTCTCCGAGCCAGACATTGACTTGGATTTTTCAGGAGCAATCGACTTTTCAGAAGATATTCCTGTATTCGATTTCAATGCCGTGCTAACAAATGCCAGGTTAGATAAGTTAAACTTCTATAAAAATGACAGTTTGCCTGAGCTTTCTTTTATTATGCAATCTAATTTTACAGGAAATACAATTGATAATTTCCAGGGGAATATAAATTTATGGGATGTTAAATACTCTAACGCCAAAAATAAAGTTACGGTTGAAGAATTATCTTTGACAGCTTATACCGAGGATAGCATAAACTCTATTAAATTGCGTTCGGGCATTGCCGACGTTTCCGTTACCGGCCAATACAGTTTAAAAGGTTTATCTAAAAGCCTGCCGGAATATTTTTATCACTTTTATCCATCGTTTAAATCAAAAAAGCAAATTACCGAAACAAACGACAGTCTGCAATTTTCCATTCAGATAAAAGAATCTGCCGATATTTTTGATATGATAATGCCTGGATTTTCTATAGGAAAGGGGTCGGAGATAATAGGAAATTTCAATTCTGCAAAAAACATTCTTAATATACATGGCGATTTTACAAATATTGAAGCAGAATCTTTTCTATTTAATAATATTAAATTAAGTTCAAAAAACGATAACGAATCGTTATTTATTTTTCTAAGCAGCAACTCTGTTTTACGCTCGGAAAAAGAGTTTTTAAATAGCATTAATTTGTCAGCAAAATTTTTGACTGACAGCCTGCACACACATATTGATTGGTTTCATAAAGACTCTCTGACTTATGAAGGCAATCTGAGCACTGCTGTATCTTTTTCGAAAAATGATTCCTGCAGCATTCCAAAGGCCGAAATTGAACTTCTTCCCTCAACCATTATTCTTGCCGATTCTACCTGGCATCTTTCTAATGCAAATTTTGTTGTTGATAGAGAATTGTTCAGCGTAAGTAATTTCATGTTCCATCGGGCAGAGCAGTATTTTAAGCTCGAAAGTTCAGGTACTCCTCTCACCTCGGATACCCTTTTTATGCAATTGCAAAACATACCTTTGTCTAACCTTAATGTTTTCACTCTTGAAAAGGGTTTCGATTTAAAAGGTATTATTAATGGCAATGCCTCACTCACCAATATTTTTAGTAAGCCGGTTTTTTTCTCTGATATTAGCATTTCCGGTTTTGAAGTAAATAAAAAGAAACTTGGAACTGCTTTTGTTTTAAGTGGATGGGACAAGCAAAACAAACAACTGAAAATAACATCATATACCCAACGCAATAAAATAAAACCCTTTTTTATAGAAGGGAATTATATCCCTGAAAACGACAAGCTTGATTTCAATATTATTTTCGATCGGTTTTATTTAAGTATTTTTGAACCTTATCTCGAAAAAAACATTTCAGGTTTGGGAGGTATTATTAGTGATACCTTACAGCTTTCGGGTTCGATAAAATATCCCGTACTAAATGGCAG
>JAYENH010000457.1:0-2833 GCA_034721995.1 Bacteroidota bacterium | reverse complement strand
GATAAAAAAGACAAACTCCTCATCAGTAAGCACTCCGTCGTGGTTGGGATCAAAAAGCCCGAAAATTTCTTTCATCCCCGACAAAGCCACCTCACGCAGCAATTCTTCTTTGCTCTCGAAATAATTGTACACTAAACCTTTCGAGATACCGGCTTCTTTGGCAATTTTGCTGATGGGGGTATTCAGTCCCTCGTTGGCAAACAATTCAAGGGCAACCTGCAATATTTGCTCTCGTCTTTCTTCTCTTATTGTTTCGAATTGCTCTTTTGTTCTTGGCGACATAGTTTTTAAATATTTATGACTGAACGGACGGTCAAAGATAATATTATTAAAATGGGATTTCCAAATTTATTTTGATATTATTTTGAAAATCTTTTTTGAACCTAACGGGAAGTCAAGAGGAATAGGCTATTCAGGAAATAAAAAAATTGTACTAACAAAAAAATGCCGGACAAATCCTCCAATAATAGATGTCCGACAAATTCCGCATTTCAAAATATTTATCATCGAATTTTTACCTGCCAAAGACAAGCAAAATTCGTATAATTCGGTCAATTTGGTGATAATAATATCTCTTGATAATATAATGTAATATTTGTAGTACACCTCAAATTGGCCCTGCATATTTTAATTCTTCCTATCTCACAATACACATTTTCCTGACCAGCTTATTGTGCTGGCTTTGCAATGTATATAGGTATGTTAGCAGCCGTAGTTTATTTGCCTATTGGTATCTTCCAGCCAATATCAATACTTATTGTATGTTCATATTTGAACGTTGGTTCAATATCAGATCTTAAAAATGTCGGCCTATAGACTATCCCTAGATGGAAAGTAGGTGTCAATTGAAAGTAAGACGAAGATACAAGTCCAAATGCATAATTAGTTTTCTTAACGGGTTCTCTCGTTGTGCTGCTTTCATCCCAACCGTTATTTATTAGTTCCCAATTGTTTTGAGCAAATGAAAATCCATACCCAAAAGAAAATCTATTTACCTTATGATTATTTGATAGACTAATGTAATAAGAATCCATTACCTCATATACTTTCCAATAGTCTCTAAATGGTAGAGGACTAAAAAAGTCGACAATTTGCGAAAAAGATAAATTAATATGTCGATTAGTTTTGTAAAAATAATCTAGGCTAAAAGTGACTCTCATAAAACCTGTATTATTTTTAGAATTCTCATTCTTTGGTTGTAAATAAAAAGAATTAATATATGGGAAGGATACAATAAACCTAAACATTCCTTTTGACATGTTTTGATCTTCTATATTATTGCCATTGACACTGTCTTTTGAGCTTAAATTATCATCACGTACGAACTCTTGTTCGCTTACGTAACTATTGTAAGAATAGCTTCTATATGCAAACAATATACAAAATGTAATAGTAATTAATATGTTCAATTTTCTCATATCAAATTTAAGATGTTTTATCTATGTGCATGGTTGCGCCTTATGGCTGCTAACATTCAAATACTCTCTCTGCTTGAGTAAAATATTCGGAATATCTTCCCTATAAAATAAATTCATTTTAATCAGTGAATCTGTCGCATAATATTAATAAAAGCCACAGATTTTAAAGTTAAATTCAATTATTCACAGATTAATCAATCTAAAGATTGATTTCTGAGGAATTGAAGATACAACAAGTATGTATTGGGGAATTCATTATCAAGGAAAGAGTTTTCTCAGTCGTATAACTCCAACAATTTAACAATCCAACAATTTAGCAATTCTTGTTATCACTCATTCCGCCAAACCGGCACGGTAAAAATAAACCTGCTCCCTTCTCCTTCATTACTTTCGATGTGTAAGTCGCCGCCATTTTTTTGGATAAATTCTTTGCAAAGGATGAGACCCAGGCCTGTGCCTTTTTCTTTCGATTTGCCAATGGCTTTGGTTTTTATATCAATACGGAAAAGCTTTTCCTGATCTTCTTTGCTCAGGCCAATGCCATTGTCTTCAACAATAAATTGAATAAAAGCATCATTTATTTTTTCTACAGATAATTTAACCTTGCCACCCTGATTTGTAAATTTTATTGCATTATGTGTAAGGTTTCGCAAAACTGTCATTAACATATTATTATCTACAAACATAAAAAGGCCAGGCTCGCACGAAACGGAAAAATCGATTTGCTTTTTACCGGCAGTGGCAAGTAATAAATTATAGGTGGTGTTCAGGGCTTCGGCAATGTTTACCTTTTGCGGCATAAAATCGAGTTTTCCGGTTTGCGAGCGCGACCACGTGAGAAGATTCTCTAACAAATTGAAAATTTGCCACGCCGATTTGTTTACCCTTTTCAGGAATTCATCTAACTCTGCCGGCTCAAAATCCATAAAGTTTTCCGACAATGATTGCGACAACGAAAGCAATGATGTAAATGGGTTTTTCAGGTCGTGGGCAATAATGGCAAAAAACCTGTCTTTTGTGGCATTCAGGCTTTCAAGCTCGTCGCGCTGAAGCTGTATTTTCTGCTGTGCGTTTTTAATATCTGTAATATTCGAGTCGATGGCCAGTAGTTTGCTCACTTTTCCTTTTTCATCGAGCACAGGCGTAATGGTTGTCTGGGCATAAATGGCTTTCCCTGCTTTCGATCTAATCATCGAATCGTAAAAAATTGTGGTGTGCTCGCTGATGCAATTTTTAATTATTTGTTCGATTTGGGGGTGTGTGCTCAACTGGATCATGTTTTTGCCAAGCTCCCTATGGAAATCGTCGAGGGTATATCCATACATTTTTACAAAGGCATCGTTAACCCATTCGATATTGCCGGCCTCGTCCATTATCATTACTGCATTGTCGGTTTTTTGCACTACCATCGACAG
>JAYENH010000456.1:0-2834 GCA_034721995.1 Bacteroidota bacterium | reverse complement strand
CCGACTGTTGGTTCGTCGAGCACATAACAAACGCCGGTAAGCCCGGCATTTAACATTCCGGCCAGGCGCAAACGTTGCGATTCGCCCCCCGATAAAGTCGACGACGAACGGGCCGGTTCGAGATAGCACAGGCCAAGTTTCTCTATCACTTTCAGTTTTGAAATAATGCCCGCAACAACAGGTTTTGCTATTTGCAGAAGCCCGTGGTTTTCCTCGGAAGATAAATCGTTGGCGGGAATTATTTCGCCTTTTTCGACATTTGTAAAAAACCTAATGCTTTCCTTTACCGAGAGCCGGTTAATTTCATCGATAGAATATCCGGCAAATTTCCATTTCATTATTTCGGGTTTCAAACGGCTTCCATTACAACGATTGCATTCTACCGATTTCATCAGAGGAAGCATTGCATCTCCACGGTTGTCTGCATGTTTGCGCTGGTATTCTTCGTTTACATGCGCTGTAAAACCCGGCCATTTTGTGTTGAAAAAATGCTCCCCGCTCCTGTCTTTTCGCTTATATTTCCATGTAACCGAATATTCCTGCCCGCCGGTTCCGTACATTGCAATTTGCCGTTCAGCTTCGGAAAGTTCGTTCCATGATTTGGCAAAATCGCAATTATATAACTTGCCGGCTTCTAACAAAGCAGCAATATATTGCCCATAAGGATCGCCATAGAATTTACCTGTTTTACTTCCGTTTAAAGCACCATCGGTAAGCGGTTTTTCGGGGTCGCTTACAAATTTTTCGGGGTCGCAAACTACAAGCGATCCAAGCCCCTTACAATGCTCGCAAGCCCCTTCTTCGTTATTGAAAGAAAAAGCCGAAACCGGCAATGGTACTGCCGTTCGCTTATCATTAACCGATGCACGGGAGAACAACAATCGGTAAAAATCGTACAGCTCGCTAATTGTGCCTACCGTAGATCTGGGGTTTCGGGCCATTTGCTTTTGATTAATTGCAATTGTTGGCATAATACCCGAAACCTCTTCAAATTCGGCCTCCCCGTTTTTGCTTATCATGCTACGGATATAGGCTGAAAAATTTTCGATATACCGCTTTTGGCCTTCAGCAAAAAGGGTATCGAAAGCCAACGAAGATTTACCCGAACCCGAAACTCCTGTTATTACCGTGAGCTTATTTACAGGAATTTCTACATCAATATTTTTTAAATTGTGGGTGCTTATATTTTTAAATGAAATAGGTGCAGTTAATTTTTCAGAATTATCAGAATAATTATAGTTAGTATTATTTTTTGCTGATATTTTTTGCCGAAGGCTTTTTCCTGTCAAAGAATTTTCTACCTGCATAACTTCGGCAGGACTTCCCATTGCCATAAGTTTTCCGCCATTTATGCCACTCCCCGGTCCCAGGTCAACAATATGGTCTGAGGCAAGAATAAAGTCAGGATCGTGTTCGATGGCAATAACCGTGTTTCCTTTTTCGACCAAAGCCTTTATTGATTTCAGAAGGATTTCCACATCGTAGGGATGCAGGCCTGTTGTAGGTTCGTCGAGAATATACAAAACATGGCCACGTGTGTTTTTTGCAAGTTCGGTAGCCAGTTTTATGCGTTGTGCCTCGCCTCCCGACAGGGTTGTCGATTTTTGCCCCAGGGCAATGTAGCCAAGTCCCAAATCGTTAATGGTTTGCAAAATGTGCTTTATACCTGCCACATCCTTAAAAAATGCAAGGGCCTCGTCGACCTGCATTTCAAGTATTTCAAAAATATTTTTGCCTTTGTAAAGGATTGCCAATGTTTCTTCATTAAAGCGTTTCCCGTGGCAGTGGCTACACAACACATCCACATTTCCTAAAAAGTGCATGCCAACCTGAATATAGCCCGCTCCCTCGCAATGTTCGCAACGCCCGCCTGCCATGTTAAACGAGAAGCGGCCTTTTTTCCAGCCCTTTTCTTTTGTTTCGGGCAGTTTGGCAAATAAGTCCCTTATGCGGTCGGCAAGTTTTGTGTAAGTTGCCGGGTTGCTGCGAGGGGTGCGGCCAATGGGCGATTGGTCAATCTCAATTACTTTGTCGATTTTTTCTTCTGATGAAATATTGGATACACCATCGGGGAGCTTAGAACTTTTCAGCCATTCGCCCAACAAGCGATGTGTCAGGGTTGATTTACCGGCCCCGGAAACACCTGTTACTACATTGAATTTCCGAAGTTTGAAATCGACAGAAATATTTTTCAGGTTGAATAAATTTGCTCCTTTAAGGCTGATATTATTTATTTTTTGACTATCGCTTATTTCTGAAACAAAAGTTGCATTTTCTGATTTCAGATATTTAAGTGTCTCGCTGGTTTGTACATTATTTTTTTCTGAAAGAACATCATTTAGTTTTCCTGAAAATATAATTTCCCCTCCCAGTTTTCCTGCCAGCGGCCCAACATCGATCAGGGTGTCGGCAGCCAACATAAAATCCTGGTCATGTTCAACAACAATTACAGAGTTGCCATTGTCGCGAAGTTGTTTTAGCAGCGTAAGCATTTGTTTTTTTTCAACAGCATGAAGGCCGATAGAGGGTTCGTCCAGCACATATAAAATATTGCGCAAGCCGCTGCCGGCTTGGTTTGCCAATCTTATGCGCTGTGCTTCGCCTCCCGACAAAGTAGTCGATTCGCGGTTTAAACTCAGATACGAAAGCCCCAGTTTTTTAAGTAATGAAGTCCGTGATAGGATTGCTTCTTTTATCGGCAAAGCAATTGCTGATTCATCTTTACTGAAATTGAGATCAGTAAAAAAATTATGTATTTCATCAATAGAAAAAGAAAGCATATCGGCAATCGAAAAGCTATTAAATTTCACCTGCAAACTTTCGTTGCTTAAACG
>JAYENH010000455.1:0-12015 GCA_034721995.1 Bacteroidota bacterium | reverse complement strand
GACGGAAGTCGGAAGACGGAAGATGGAAGATGGAAGTCGGAAGATGGAAGTCGGAAGTCGGAAGATGGAAGTCGGAAGTCGGAAGATGGAAGATGGAAGTCGGAAGTCGGAAGACCGAAGAAAAAAATTATAACTGAAGATGGAGACTGAAGACTGGAAACCTTCTTCAAACTAAAAAAAACATGGCAGTAATATTCAAATATTTAAAAGGAGACAGAACCATCTGGCTGGTAATATTGTTTTTTGCAATTATTTCTACTCTTGTTGTTTTTACCTCATTAGGACAAATTGCAAATGACACAACCGGAGGCACAAGCGGAAAACTCTTACGCCATGTGTTTTTTATAGCCCTTGGGCTAATTGTTGTTTTTTTTACCCATAAAATCCCTTACAATTATTTCTCTAAACTGTCGGTGCTTCTATTATGGTTTTCAATAATCCTTTTAGTAGTTACCCTGGGTTTAAATTATGCTACCAACGAAGCAAGGCGTTGGTTGGTACTGCCATTTGGCTTTAGCATTCAAACTTCCGATATCGCCAAGATTGCACTTATTATGTATGTGGCACGCATACTGTCTAATTATCAGGAAATAAAAGCAGGGTTTAAAAAAGTAATATTTCCTTTAACCATTAAGGTATTGCTTGTTTGTGGTTTAATATTTACCCAAAACCTTTCAACAGCAATATTGATTTTTGGTTCAGTGTTAACCTTAATGTTTGTAGGCAGGGTAAAATGGTACAATACATTTGGTTTGTTGTTGGTGATTGTGCTACCCACAGTAATGTTTGTAAGCATAGTATTGAAATCAGAAGAGGGTTCGCGTTTTTTTACCTGGAAACATAGGATCGAAAGATTTATGGGTATCTCGGAAGATGGCAATTATATGCAGGCCGACTTGTCGAAAAACATAATTGCCACTGCAGGGGTATTTGGTAAAGGCCCCGGTCATAATACAGTTCGATATTCATTGCCACACGCCTATTCCGATTTTATATATGCAATAATAATTGAAGAATACGGCCTTTTAGGAGGGCTTTTCGTTTTGCTGCTATACATGATATTACTGTTCAGGGCAGGTGTAATTGTGAAACAAAGCCCCACACATTTCGGGGCATTGTTGGCATTTGGCCTGGCTATTACCCTGGTATATCAGGCATTTATAAATATGGGCGTATCGGTAGGAATATTACCAATAACAGGGCAACCACTGCCTCTAATAAGCTGGGGCGGAACATCATTAATATTTACAAGTATGGCAATTGGTATGATATTAAGTGTAAGCCGGGGGCAAACGGCAGAACTCAATAGGCAGTAGATAGATTGATGGAAAAAGAAAGAAGAATTATATTGAAGAAACAGAATGAATTAGATTGATGAAAATAAAATAGAATAGGAGCAAAACGTAGAGACAAGGCATCTGCCGATAATCGGACACAGTGCCTTGTCTCCATGAATCGAATATCAATTGATGAATACAGAAGACTGTGGACTGAGAACTATAGACTAAAAGATGAGCGAACAAAACAACATACGGGTAATAATTTCGGGCGGTGGCACGGGAGGGCATATTTTTCCTGCCATTTCTATTGCCGATGCGCTAAAGGAAAACGATGCGAATATCGAAATCCTGTTTGTTGGCGCAAACAACAGGATGGAAATGGAACGTGTGCCGGCAGCCGGATACAAAATTATTGGCTTGCCAATTAGTGGTTTTCAGCGCAGACTTACTTTTAAAAATCTTTCTTTCTTTTTTAAATTGATCAGAAGTTTACAAAAATCATCATCAGTATTAAAAGATTTTAAACCTCACGTTGCAGTAGGGGTTGGCGGATATGCAAGCGGGGCATTGCTTTACATGGCGACAAAACGAAACATCCCTACATTAATCCAGGAGCAAAACTCATATCCTGGCATCACAAATAAATTACTGAAAAACAAAGTCAGAAAAATCTGTGTGGCTTACCAGGGAATGGAGCGTTTTTTTCCAAAGGAAAAAATAATATTAACAGGAAACCCCGTGAGGCAGGATATCCTAAACCTTAAAGATAAAAAGGATGAGGCACTGACGTATTTCGGAATCGAAAGTAATAGAAAAATATTGCTCATTCTCGGTGGCAGCCTCGGATCGCGAACAATAAACCAAAGCGTGATAAAAAGTCTGGAGAAATTATCTTCCGAAAATATTGAGGTTATTTGGCAAACGGGCAAATTTTATATCGATGAAGCCAGGCAATCGCTAAAAGAAAATCCTGCAACAAATATTCATGCAAGCGATTTTATTGGCCGTATGGATTTGGCTTACGCTGCCGCCGATGTAATTATTTCGCGGGCAGGGGCAGGAACTATTTCGGAACTCAGCCTTACGGGCAGGGCCTGCATTTTGGTGCCTTCGCCAAATGTGGCCGAAGACCATCAAACAAAAAATGCAATGGCACTTGTCGATCGTGGTGCTGCAATACTGGTAAAAGATATTGATTCGGAAAATGATTTGATTGATAAGGCTTTGCACCTTTTTGGCAATGAAAAAAAACAGCAGGATTTATCAGCAAATATAAAAAAGATGGCACTTAAAGATTCTGCAAAAATAATTGCAAACGAAGTAATAAAACTGGTAGGAAAATAAAGGAAAGTGGATATAAATAAAATACATACAGTATATTGCATCGGGATTGGCGGCATTGGGGTCAGCAATCTGGCACGTTATTTCAAGGCTACCGGGAAGCAGGTGTCAGGTTACGATCTTAGGCCATCGGCCTTAACACAACAGCTTATCGACGAAGGCATTGATATACATTTTACAGACAATCCTACCTTAATACCTTTTACCTCCGACAACAAAAATCATGTTTTGGTAATTTATACTCCGGCTATTCCTGCCGATCATCGCGAGCTGAATTATTTAAAAACATCGGGGTTTACGCTGATGAAACGCTCGCAGGTGCTGGGCATGATTGCAAATCAAAAGGAAACCATAGCTGTTGCTGGTACTCATGGCAAAACAAGCGTTTCGGGTATTTTAAGCTTTATCCTTTTTTCTTCGGATTTGGGCTGCTCGGCATTTTTGGGCGGAATTGCTAAAAATTTCAACAGCAACCTTGTACTTCAACAACACAGTAAATATATGCTTGCCGAGGCTGATGAGTTCGATCGCTCGTTTTTGCACCTGTTCCCGAAACACGCAATCATAACTTCTGTCGATGCCGATCATCTTGACATTTACGGAAAGTTCCAGGCTTTGATAGATAGTTTTGCCGATTTTGCTGCACAGATACAGAAGGGAGGAACGCTGCTGATTAAAAAAAATCTGCATTTTGATCCAAAGCTTCAGCCCGATGTGAAATTGTTTACATATTCGATTGAAGAAAAGGCAGATTTTTATGCTGATAATATTCGTATTGAAAATGGCAAATTCTTGTTCGACCTTAATATAGGTGATACAAAAAAAGTAAGGGATATTTCGCTTAACATTCCCGGCAGGGTAAACATGGAAAACGCTGTTGCCGCTGCATCTATGGCATATTTACTTGGTGTCAATTCTCAGCTTATCCGAAATGCAATTAGCAATTTCAAAGGCATTCAAAGGCGTTTCGACTATCAGATTAAAACCGATGATTTAATTTTTATCGATGATTATGCCCATCACCCAAAAGAAATTGAAGCAACACTTTTGTCCCTGCGTGAACTTTATCCCAAAAAGAAAATTACAGGAGTTTTTCAACCCCATCTTTTTTCGCGGACTCGCGATTTTGCCAATGAGTTTGCCCAAAGCCTTTCGCTGTTGGACACAATAATTTTACTGGATATTTACCCGGCTCGCGAAAAACCAATCGAAGGAATAAGTTCAGCATTAATTTTCGATAAAATTAAAAACAAAGAAAAAATACTATGTAAGAAAAAGGATTTGCCTGAAATAATAGCAAAACATAAACCCGAATTTCTGATTACCCTCGGAGCGGGCGATATTGACAGGTTGGTGCCGGTTTTAAAACAAATACTGTCTGAACTATGATTTTATATGATTAATGATTTTTGTAAAATGAAATAGACTGAACCCTCTTACGCTAAAGCTACGGAGGACGAAGAAAAATTGAAAAACAAGTATGAGATTGATTAAAAAAGAATATCGAAAATATTGGGTGCTTTCTGTTTGGGTTGTCATTATCGGATACCTGATTTTCTCTTTTGGCGTTATTGGCAGCAACCGAAATGCTTCCTTGTGTTCGGCATTAATAGTTGAAATTGATAACGACGATGGGCATTGTTTTGTTCAGGAATACGAAGTGCTTAGATTGCTAAAAATTGAGGGCATCAAGGTTATTGGCATGCCCCTGATCAAGATAAACACCACTACCATCGAAACCATAATATCCAGGCATCCATCAATAAAAAAAGTGGCCGTTTACAAAACAATTAATGGCGAATTGAAAATTGATGTGCAACAGCCAAAACCGATTATAAGGATAATCAGCAAAAAAGGACAAAGTTTTTATTTTGATGAAGATGGTTTGCCAATGCCGGCATCCCTGCATTATACTGCACATTTGCTTGTAGCTACCGGAAATATTCCAAATGTAAATTTTTCTTCTTCGGATGAAAAAATTGAAACACCTGAAATTTTTCAGCAATTATATGAAATGGCAAAATTTATTAACGAAGAGGAAACATGGAAGGCTATGTTTGTACAGATATATGTAAACAAAAAAAATAAATTTGAGTTGGTGCCGCGAATTGGAAATCAAAAGATTTGTTTTGGTGGCTTTGAAAACTTCAAGCGAAAATTTGCAAAATTAGAAGCCTTATATACACAGGGCTTTTCGAAATATGGATGGTCGAAATACTCGGCCATTGATTTAAAATTTAAAAACCAGGTAGTTTGTACAAGAAAATAAGAAAATTAAATATATCATGAAGAATAATAATGAATACTTAGCAGCAATCGACATTGGAACCAGCACAACGATTGCCATGTTAGGGCGAAAAACCGAGGAGGGAAAACTGGAAATTGCCGGAATTGGCGAGGCTCTCAGCAAGGGTGTAAAACGTGGGGTAGTAATAAATATGGAAGAAACTGCCGGAAGCATCAAGCAAGCAGTAAGTCAGGCTAAAGCTGCCGCAAAAATAGATTTTACAAAAGCTTATGTTGGCATTGCCGGGCAACATATAAAATCGCTTATTAACCGTGGCACAAAATATATCGACAACCCCGAGTTCGAAATTACTCAAAAAGATGTGGATGAATTAAAAGCCAATATGTATAAAATCCCCATCGAAACCAATGAAGAAATCCTCCATGTAATCCCTCAGAATTATATCGTCGATGGCGAACCGGGGATAGAAAACCCTGTGGGCATTTCGGGCAAACAGTTAGACGGTAATTATCATATTGTGATTGGGCAAACTTCCGCAGCAAAAAATATCGAGAAATGTGTAAAAAAAGCCGGGGTAGAACTTATCGAACTTATTCTTGAACCACTTGCAGCTGCCCAGGCCGTACTTACAGAAGATGAAAAAGAGGCCGGCGTTGTTTTGGTCGATATTGGCGGAGGCACTACCGATATTGCAATTTATTACGATAATATAATCCGCCATACTGCGGTAGTCCCCTTTGGTGGCAATGTTGTTACCAACGATATTAAAGAGGGATGCGCTATTTTACTCAGAAATGCCGAACAGCTAAAATTGCAGTTTGGTTGTGCATTGGGAGAATTGGCCGACGAGAACAAAATAATTTCCATCCCGGGTATTAGTGGCCGACAATCGAAAGAAATTTCGTTTCGCAACCTGGCATACATAATTCAGTCACGCATCGAAGAAATAATTGATGCCATCCTTTTCGAGATTGAAAAATCGGGCATGGCTGATAAAATTAGTGCAGGCATTGTTGTAACCGGTGGCGGGGCTATGCTCACCGGGCTTTCTGAATTGCTAACCCTGCAAACCGGTTATGATGTACGTTTAGGAGAAATATTGGAAATCCTCGATGACGACAGCCCGGAAGATATGCGCAATTGCATGTATGCAACCTGCATCGGCTTATTGCTGAAAGGATTTGAGAATCCTGCAACAGTTAATGCATTAGCCCCAAAAACCGAAGATACTGATGAAGAGAATACCTACGAAAAGGAAAAACCGGAACCAGGGGGCTTTTTTGGCTCAATTAAAAATAAAATTTTTAGTTTGGTTGAAGATAAGGATTTGAAGTAGAGCTTGGAAACTGGAAATTAAAACATGAAACCGATGAATAACATTTTAATTACCATGAATTACAACAAATTACGCAAAGCTAATGACAACGAATGACGCAAACCAAATAACAGCAAATGACTATTTATCAGATGAACTGGTAAACTTTGCCTTTCCCGAAGAACAATCTTCGGAATTAAAGGTGATTGGCATTGGTGGAGGAGGCTGCAATGCTGTTAACCACATGTACCACATTGGCGTAAGCGATGTTGAATTAATTGTTTGCAATACCGACTCGCAGGCTTTAGAAAATAGCCCTGTGTCTTCTAAAATCCAATTAGGCCAAACGCTTACCGGCGGACGCGGTGCCGGGGGCAAACCCGAAATAGGCAGGCAGGCAGCGATTGAAAGTCTCGATGAAATACTTGAAAAAGTACGTGGCAACACCGACATGGCTTTCCTTACAGCCGGAATGGGTGGAGGAAGCGGTACCGGTGCAATTCCCGTTATTGCAGAAAAAATTAAAGAAATTGGAATTTTAACAGTGGCTATTGTAACTGTACCTTTTAAGACTGAAATTGGCAATAGGTTGGAATATGCTAAAAAGGGAATTGAGGAATTAGAGGAAGCCGTTGATGCCTTAATAATTATCGAAAACGAAAAGCTACATGACAATTATGCCGACCTTCCACTGTCCGAGGCCTTTACAAAAGCCGATGAGGTATTGGCCACAGCAGTACAATCAATTATTGAAATAATAAAAGTACATGGGGTTATAAATGTCGATTTCAATGATATAAAAACAGTGATGAGTAACAGTAAGGTTGCACTTATGGGATCGGGGATTGCCGATGGCGACGAGCGGGCCATGAAAGCCGTAGAACTTGCTATGAACTCCCCCCTTATCAGCAGCAACAATATTTCTGATGCAAAAAACATCCTCATCAATATTGTTTCCGGCGAAAAGGAAATATTTTTAAGCGAACACAATAACATTTTAAAATTTGTACAGAAAATTTCGGGGCATGGTGCCGATAATTTCATCAGTGGATCGGCAAGGGACAAATCAATTGGCGAAAGTGTGAAAGTAACTTTAATTGCCACTGGTTTTAGCACTAAGTCAGTGCAAATATTTCAGAAAGAATCGAAAGTAGATTTGAATATATCAAAGAAAAAAAAGAAAGACGCTAAAACTGATGGAAAGCAAATAAGTAAAGATGAACCTAAGCAAACATTTATGCCTGATGATGCAACAAATAAAAAGGACACAAATATAGACCCTGATAAAAAAAAGAAGAAAAAGAAAAAAAATATAATCGATTTAAGATACGGTATTCAAAAAGTTCTCGGATTTTTCGATGAAGATTTGGATTATGTAGAGGATGACGAACCTACGCAGAAAGATGGAAAAACCCGGGATGGAAGACAGAAACCGGATGATAAAAACCCGGAATCTGACGCTTTTAACAAAAATTAGACAATTATAAATAATCATTAAAAAATAACTTATGGCTGAACAAAACCAAAAACCTGAACAAAGAGAAAAACCTTCTCCCATAATCAAAGTATTTGGCGTTGGAGGCGGTGGAGGCAATGCTGTTAATTATATGAAAACGCAGGGAATAACTGATGTTGACTTTTTTGTTTGCAACACCGATTCACAAGCTCTGGAGCGAAGCCCTGTTGAAAACAAAATCCCAATAGGACAAGCCTTAACCGAAGGGCGCGGTGCAGGGAACAACCCCGAAATTGGCAAAAAAGCAGCTTTAGAAAGTGAGGAGGGGATCTCACAAATCCTGAAAGAAGGCACAAAAATGTTGTTTGTTACCGCAGGGCTTGGCGGAGGAACCGGAACCGGTGCAGTCCCCGTTATTGCATCAATTGCCCAAAAACAGGATATCCTTACAATAGGTATAGTTACAATACCTTTTAAATTTGAGGGACAAGTCAGGCTAAAGCAAGCCATAAAAGGACTTGAAGAAATGGAAAAACATGTAGATTCTTTGTTGGTAATCAACAATGAAGAATTACGAAAAATACATGGCGATTTAAAAATATCCGAAGCCTTTGCAAAAGCCGATGATGTTTTGCTTGTTGCTGTAAAAGGGATTGCCGAAATAATTACTGTTCATGGCCATGTAAATGTCGATTTTGCCGATGTGCGTACTGTTATGAAAAATAGCGGTGTGGCCATTCTTGGTTCGGCTTATGCATCGGGCGAAAACCGTGGAATACATGCAATTAAAAAAGCATTAGACTCGCCACTACTTAACAGTAATGATATTTGCGGGGCAAAAAATGTTTTATTGAACGTAACTTCCGGTAACGAAGAATTCCGCCTCGACGAGTTGGGTCAGATTACCGATTATGTGCAATCGACTGTAAAAAATGATGTGCAGATTATTTGGGGAAATGGTATTGACGAAAGCCTTGGTGATAAAATACGTGTGGTAATTATCGCTACCGGTTTCAAAAAAGATAATATTCACGAAATTTTTGCTGAAAAGAAAAAAATAGAAAAAAAAGAATTATTGAAGCTGAATGATCTTGCACCAAGTGCAAAGATAAAAGAGCCTCCTGCTATTGCAAATGCTATATATAACGACAAAACTAAAGCAAAAAGCAATATTGAAGAACCCGAAAATATTTATCCTTTGAAGGATGAAATAGAAGAAAAAACAAAAACAGTACAACCGGAAGTAAGCGAAAATGTAATTCAACAAAGGTTGGAAACATATCAGAAAAAAAATACCAAAAAGCGTAAAAGGAAAATGCCAAAAGTTGTTAAATTTGGTGAATGGTTTCAGACTTCCTTCATAGATAAATTATTTGATGAAGAACAGGAGAAGGATAGTCCACAGTAGGCAGTCTTCAATAATTAGAAATTGGAAACTGTCATTGAACCATAATTCATTAACAATTTAACAATACAACCAATTAACTTTGAACCCTTTAACCTAAAGCAAAAGATTATGAATAAAGAAAACGATTTAAGCAACAGTATAATAAAAGTTATTGGCGTTGGTGGTGGTGGAAGTAATGCCGTTAACCACATGTATCATTTAGGAATTAAAGATGTGGAATTTGTAATTTGCAATACCGACACTCAGGCATTGGAAGAAAGCCCGGTGCCTAATAAAATCCAGCTTGGCCTTAACCTTACCGAGGGACGTGGTGCAGGAAATAAACCTGAACAGGGCAAGCAATCGGCAATCGAAAATCTTACCGACATTGAAGAAATGCTGTCGAAAAATACAAAGATGGCCTTTATTACAGCCGGTATGGGGGGCGGCACAGGTACAGGTGCAGCTCCGGTGATAGCAAAAACAGCCCGCGAAATGGGAATCCTTACCATTGGCATTGTTACTATTCCTTTTCGTTTCGAAGGGCAAAGGCGTGTAAACCAAGCCAAAGAGGGTATTCTTGAAATCAATGAGTATGTAGATTCATTACTGGTAATAAGCAACGAAAAGTTGCGGGAAATACATGGCGACCTTAAAATTTCAGATGCATTCTCGAAAGCAGATGATGTACTTACGATTGCAGCCAAAGGCATTGCAGAAATAATTACCGTGCATGGCTATGTAAATGTCGACTTTGCCGATGTTGAAACAGTAATGCGTGAAAGTGGCGTTGCTATTATGGGATCGGCTGCTGCTACGGGAAAAGACCGTGCCATCGAAGCCATCAGTAATGCACTTACCTCGCCTTTATTGAACAACAATAATATTATCGGAGCCACCAATATCCTGCTAAATATCACATCAGGAAAAGTGGAAGCTACAATGAGTGAAATTGGGCGCATTAACGATTTTGTGCAGGAATGTGCAGGCTCGAACGCCAATATTATTTGGGGAAACGGAACGGATGAAAATCTCGATCAGGAGTTAAATGTTACTGTTATTGCCACAGGGTTTAAGGCCGACATTATTCCCGAACTCTATGTAAGCAAAAAGGCCGAAGTTTATAAATTGGCAGGACATGGCAATTCTGCTAAAGCAAACTACAAAAAACCTGTACAGCAAAAATTGGATTTCCCTGTAAGCACAAATGAAGGTGCAATTGATAGCAAGCTGTCGCGTGAAAATTTCCATAGAGTTTCATCAGAAAGCAATAGACAACAACCCGGGGCAAAGCCCGAAATATCAAGATCATGGAAAAAGATGGACGAAATTGACGAAATGGAATCGGTACCGGCATACAAACGTAAAGGTTTGCAAATTGATACACCTGAGACAATTGAAAACCCGAATATTTCGCGCTACTCACTTACCGAGGAAGATGGCGAAATAAAGTTGAAACGCAATAAATTCTTACATGACAAAGCGGATTAGAAAAAAATTTTGCCACATAAGAACACATAAGGAAAGTGTTTTATGTAAATAATTATTAAAGATAAATTATTGAATTTGTTTGGGACTATTGGGTTGATAGAGATCATCAATGCTTATTCATCTGCGATGAATTTATCCAGGTTGTAGAAAATATCGGTATAATTGTCCAAAATATTTCCAATGTCTTCAGCCGAAAGGATTTTTAATTTAGTCTGATAATCCTGATAATATGTAATACAAATATTAAGGTCTTTCAAGTCGGTGTCCTCAATAATATTGTGCAACAAATACGGGCTATGGGTTGATATAAAAAACTGGTTACTTTGGTTTTCTGCAATTCTTTCGGCCAACATCCTTGTATATGGTGGGAACGAATGAGTTTCGGGTTCTTCAAGTATTA
The DNA here is from genome assembly GCA_034721995.1 of Bacteroidota bacterium. Classification (GTDB taxonomy): domain Bacteria; phylum Bacteroidota; class Bacteroidia; order Bacteroidales; family M50B96; genus JAIOYV01. Next base: position 1,097 of record JAYENH010000455.1, on the reverse strand, counting down.
TGCTCGTGGTTTTATTTGTCTCAACTACGGTTAAATAAAATATTATTCGTTGAAGTGTATCTGCAATAAGGTGGAAGGGATATTTATAAACCAGTTTTTTTACTTTTTTCTGAATCTCAAACATATTGCTTTCAACATCATAAAGCAATTCCAGTTTATAATCATCAAAAAAAGAAGCAATTTCGTTAAAAATATCAGGATTGTTTTGGATTATAGTAATCAGGTTTTTCCCATTTGGTGGTAACAGATATTCATGGAATCCCTGGTTTAATCTCGAATTATTTATAAAATCATATTTTCTGATAGAACTGTAAAAATCTGAAGGATGTGGATCAAGCTCTTTTCCATCCTTGTTGAAAAAGTTTAAATACAGTTTGATATTTTCATTAGAGAATTTTTCATGATTATCCATAAAATGATTCTTCAATTCATTGTAGCTTTTATCTACAATAGAATCATCCAACATTTTAGGATCGTGACCAATAAGGATATGAAAATTATCACTATTAGACTGATACCTTAAAATAGCTGATGCAATATCGGTAATTACTTCAATGTTTTGGTTTGGGATGTTGTCGTAAAAAAGATTTTTAAGGTTCGAGAACCTGACCAGCCCATTAAATTTATTTTCCGGGTTTCTGACATAAGGTACATTAAACAAGCTCATTGCTTCGAGTATGTTTGACTTTCCCACATTGGGTGCACCAATAAAAAGATTAATTCTTTTGCAATCAAGCTCTAACCTTTTTATCGATTTAAAGTTTGAAATACGAAGCTCCTTTATCATTGCCATATAATTATGATTTTTATTTAGTTATCAAAAATACTAAAACTTTTAGAATAATTATATTTTGTCACAGCCTGCCCCAGGGCAAACGCATGAATTAACTATTCTATAATAAATATAATAAAATAATTGTTTTTAATGAAATTTACTTCAAAATATTACATGTTGCAGAAATTCAATACCTTAAGTAAATGTTTATAGCAACAAAAATTATAAAGACAATAATATAAAGCCACAGATTCTCAGATTGTAAATAATTTACACAAAAAAACAAGCTATGCTTGTTTTAAAATCTGTGCAAATAACAAAA
>JAYENH010000454.1:0-2840 GCA_034721995.1 Bacteroidota bacterium | reverse complement strand
TTATTATCCACTCAGAATGCAAATATATGTAGTTTAATAAGAAATCAGAAAAATATAAATTACACTAAACTATTGGAATACAATAAATTTAACCATATAAGGATTATAAGAACATATAAGAAAAACTGTGTTTTTCCTTATATTATCTTATATGTCTTATATGGTATAGTTTACGGCTTTTGTCATGTTTACGAATTATAATAAAAAATTGCGACAATTTCAATTTGCGAATAAATAGGGGTAATTGGTTGATAATATGATCAAGAATCAGGAGTGTAATTCGATGACAAAAAAATCATTTGATGATAATAATAGGGTATTTGTCTACACCATGCGATTGTTTTGAACATTTAAGTCTGCGAAATATTTCATGAAGATGCTGTTGCCCCTAAATTAATAAGAACAGTAAAAAAACCTAAACCAGGAAATGGTGTTGTAAATATTTGTTGTTTCAACCACGGTTGGTGCCCGGCTCAAAACATAAGTCTTGAAAGGGCAAAACGGGCTGCCGAAGAGCTGGGCGAAAAAGTGCGTTTTACAATGTTCGACACCACAAATCGGGAAATATTTTCGGAATGGGGCATTTCGGACAGTATTTTTATTGATGGCAAAGAATTGGGTACCGGGCCTCCAAAAAGCTATCGTAAAATCAAACGAAAAATTGAAAGAAGACTGAAACAGTTGATCAAAATTTAAAAGGTTCGGAGGTGCTGGTTTGGTTTGCTCTTCAGGCCCTCCCTCTCCCTTCGCCCTTCGCCCTTCGCTCTTTGCCCTTCGCCCTTTGCCCTTCGCTCTTTGCCTTTCGCCCTTCGCCCTTTGCCCTTCGCCCTTCGCCCTTCTACATGGCAGGGGGCACATCAATACCCAATAATCTCATTGCCGATTTTATAGTCCTTCCTGTCATTTCCGATAAAAATAAACGTAATTCCCTTTTGTCTTTTTTCTCTTCAACCAAAATTGGCAACTCGTGATAAAACTGGTTATATTCTCTGGCCAGTTCGTACACATAGTTGGCAATTAATGCAGGGCTAAGGTTTTCTCCGGCTTCTTTTACAATATCGCCAAAAGCATAATTCGTTTTTAATAATTGTAACTCTTTAGTATTGAATTCGCAATCAGGCGATAACTTTTTAGGAATTACAACATTTTTTTCATTTGCTTTTCTGAAAACAGACTGTATACGGGCATAAGAATATTGCACAAATGGCCCGGTGTTGCCGTTAAAGTCAATGGAATCTTCAGGAATAAAAGTCATGCTTTTTTTAGGATCAACTTTGAGAATGAAGAATTTTAGAGCACCCAACGAAATTGTTTCCAGTATTTTCTCAACTTCTACTTCCGAAAAATTTTCAAGTTTTCCCTGCTCTTTCGATATTTCGCGTGCAGCATGAAGCATTTCATCAACAAGATCGTCGGCATCGACCACAGTACCTTCACGCGATTTCATTTTGCCCGATGGCAATTCTACCATCCCGTACGAAAGGTGATAAATGGCTTCTGCCCATTCGAAGCCCAATTTTTTCAAGACTAATTTTAATACCTGAAAATGATAATTTTGCTCGTTGCCCACAACATATATGTGTTTGTCGATATCGAATTCTGAGAAACGTTGATGGGCAGTGCCAACATCTTGGGTCATATAAACCGAAGTACCGTCGGCTCGGAGCAGGATTTTTTCATCGAGTCCCTGCTTGCTCAAATCTGCCCATACCGAACCATCATCTTTTTTTATTAATGCTGATTTCTCCAAACCATCAAGAACAAGTTTTTTTCCAAGTTTATAGGTATCCGATTCGTAATAGATTTTATCGAATGTAATGCCCATTTTTTTGTAGCTAACATCAAAACCGGCATATACCCAGCCATTCATTGTCGACCAAAGTTGCCTGATGCCTTCATCTCCTGCCTCCCATTTTAGAAGCATTTCACGAGCTTCAATCAGCAAAGGGGCTTTGTCTTTGGCCAGTTTTTCGTCCGTGCCTGATGCAACTAACTCTTCTACCTGCTTTTTGTATTCCCTATCGAAACGGATATAATAATCGCCCACAAGCTTATCGCCTTTTTCGCCTGTATTTTTTGGAGTATTTCCATTTCCCCATTTTTGCCATGCCAACATCGACTTGCAAATATGTATGCCCCGATCGTTGACAAGGTTTACTTTATAGACTTTTTTTCCGTTTGCTGCTAAAATGCGCGACACAGAATCGCCTAACAGAATGTTTCGGATATGTCCTAAATGCAATGGTTTGTTGGTATTTGGCGAAGAAAATTCAACCATCACTTTTTCGGGGTTTTTGTTTTCTGCTACAATCCCATAATTTTCTTTACCGTAATTTTTATTCAGGAAATCTAACCAATAAGTTTTGCTAATTGAAAGGTTAAGGAAACCTTTAATTACATTGAAATCTACTACGTTCGTAATATTTTTTTGCAGATAATCGCCCAATTCGTTTGCTGTTGCTTCCAGAGGCTTTTTCGAGATTTTCAGAAAAGGAAAAACCACAAGGGTAAAATCACCTTCAAAATCTTTTCTTGTTTCTTGTATTTGAATTGATTTTTCGTTTGCCTCATGGTTATAAAATTCCCGAATAGCTAATATAACAGCCTGCTTTATTTGTAGTTCGATATCCATAATATTTTTTTTTGACAAAGATAGGCTAAATCTTATTTTTAGGTGATGATTCCTTAATACAAAAAATCAATAATAATAAATGGCATTTTTCATTTCCGGGGTTACACTTTTTTAGTAATGTTGGGTTTTCCTCTCTGTGATACTCTCCCGCGAAAAGCGGGACAAGTTGTGTAAAACTCTGTGCAACTCTGTGGTTAATAGAAATATG
>JAYENH010000453.1:0-2841 GCA_034721995.1 Bacteroidota bacterium | reverse complement strand
TTAGATAACCTGATGTCATTTGTAATAATTGGACTGATGTCATCAATCCATTTTCTGTCTTTTGTTATTGCAGGGTTTAAAACTTCGAATCTCTCATCTATTGGATTAAACGCAATTCTTATTTTATTTTTTTTATAATTCTTATTAATAACTTCTTGCCCAAGAATTGCGGTAGTCAAGGCTGTAACTCTTTGCTGTCCATCAATCAATACTTTTTTCCCCTCTGAAATAGTTCCGTCTTTTAATCGAACATTCGGATTTCTCCATGCAATAATATATCCAACAGGATATCCTTGATATAAACTATCCATTAAATCTCTTACTTGCGAAGAATCCCAAACAAAAGGTCTTTGAATTTCTGGAATTGCAATTTCACCTGATTTTACCCATGTGATAATAGTTTCAATTAAATGTTGGTTTACTGAGTATTTTTGTTCATTCATATTATTTCGATTTTCTACCACCAAATTGGCGGTAACTCGTAGATATTTACTACACACTTGTAAATATTTCGCCTTTCGGCATTGTTTTTTCTTGTTGTATTTGTATGTTCGTGAAATATCTTGCTTGCTTTAGTTTCATAATGGCTATTTAATTTACATCAAAAGTAACAATACTATTTAAACATCCAAACCATTAAAAGGATTTATAATGCTGCCGGGGTGTTTCTTCGGGATATGGGTGCAAATTTCGGTGGTTTTAGACGATGCGTGACCAGGCAAAGCTTGAATTATCCGTATGTCTGCCCCACTTTCTAATAGCTGTGTTGCCAATGCTTTCTGCGATAAAATGGTGTGCATGTCTTTCATGCCTTTGCCGCCTTTTACAAAAACCAATTTACAGTCGGATAGGATGTCGGATGGTTTCAGGTTTAACAACTCTACAACGCGTACACCCGACGAATAAAGCATCATTATAATTGATTTATAGCACTAATTGACAAACTGTTGCTTTGCTGCATCTGGTATTGGTAATCGTTTATTTGTAATTTGTGGTGTAGGTTTAGCCTGTATTGCCCGGCAAGATTTAAAACTCAATTGAGCTTGTGGTAAACAAAAACAAGCACCAATAAAAAAGAGGCAGGAGAAATATCAAACATCCCTGTCTCTTTTTTTTTAGCTCAACTGAGCCTTAAATCCTATATTGTTGCGATTCGTTGTTGTTTTCGTCTGATATACAATGAATTAATTTTAATTTTATTTCTTCTGAAAAATCTTCTTCATATACCAGAGAATCAATAATGTCTCTTAAGAATTCTTTCTCAATCCGCCCTGCTGCTAAATGATAACTAATGGTTTCCATTTTATATAAGAATCTTTGGGCAGCGTCTAAATATCCATTTTTTAAGAGAAAAATACTACCTAAAGAAATCGCTATTCGTTTATTGCCATCTTGAAAACAATGACTTTTATTTGCAGCAAAAAATAGATGCGTTAATTTGTCAATAAAAGTAGGATAATACATATCGTTTTGAATATGTTCCAAAGCCGCATCCAGAGAACCAATATTAATAATTCCATCAGCTCCTCCACCACTTACAGCAATTGTCTTTTTGTGGATATTGACAACTTCCTGAATGTCGGTAATATATATTATCGTATTCATTCGCTGTCCTTTAATCTTTTAAAAACGTCTTTTGCTTCCTCTAATTGTTTTTCGAAATTCACACTTTGTTCACCAAGAAAACGTTCAAAATCAGCGGGATAAATAGAATGTATGTATTCTTCAAGTTTTTTATGAAACGCATCTCTAAAATGTAAATCTCTAGATGCCATTTTTATTCTTGCATCTTCAATATGAGGCCGTTGCAAAGGATGTTCGGAAAAATATCTAAATATTTCATCAACCTCATTTGGTTGTAATTTTCTACCAACTTTTTTAAAGTACTTTTCTATTTCAAAAGCAATTCCTGTTTCAAATGACGCAATAAGATTAAGAATCTCCGCATACATTGTATCCCTTGCATTTTCTTTTGCTTCAAGTTTTAAGATTTGTTTATATTCTTGCGCATTCTCTTTAAATATACATTTATAAATTTTATCTGTAAACAGTGAATACTTGTAGTTCCCCATATCAACAAATCGACTTAATGCTGAGGTAAATTCTTTTCTGTATTTACTTTCTCTTATTGCAGTCGGCAAGTAATCAGAGTCTTTACGATTAATATATTTTGTTCCACCACCTGTTCTTTCATTGATTGTTTCAATAACAATATCAAGCATTTTGGAACGTAAAAGTTTGGCATTTTCACTTTCCGCAAGTAACATTCCTAAATTTAAAAATGCACGGAAATTAAAAAGTCCAAGTTGTGTTGTTTTGCTCGGGACATTTATGACATGACCAAATTGCAACTTTAAGTCTTTTAGTTGTTTACCCTTACTTAAAATATATCCATTGTGTTTTAACTCTTGGTCATAATTCTCCAAATATCTTTTGATTGTTCTTTCATCTACACCATAAAAATCAGCAAGCATTTGAGTTGTAAATTTATATTCACCCTCAAATAGCATACCTGGCAACCCAATATAATCTTGAATTTTCTCAAGAGCAAATCGGTTGTTTAATATGTTTTGTCTGTCAATATTTGAGTTTGTTAAATCTTTCATTTTTACATCTTTTCTACAAAGATACATATTTTGCACAATGCCTCTTTACAATGAACGCTAACTCGTAGATATTTACTACACACTTGTAAATATTTCGCCTTTCGGCATTGTTTTTTCTTGTTGTATTTGTATGTTCGTGAAATATCTTAATTGCTTTATTTTCATAGTGCTTATTTAATTTATATCAAAAGTAACAATACTATTTAAACATCAAAACCATCTAAAGGATTTTTAA
>JAYENH010000452.1:0-2841 GCA_034721995.1 Bacteroidota bacterium | reverse complement strand
GGGCTTTTTGTTCAGCCATAACTTTGTGCTCTCGACCAATATCCATACAGGTTACGAGGTGGTCAACTACCCCTGGGACACATGGCAGCACCATCATGCCGAAAACGATTGGTACGAATATATTTCACGAGAATATGCCGATACTGTGCACGCATACAAGCCGCCATCGCTTGGTAATTATTTAAGTGCCCAAAATAATGGCATCACAAATGGTTTTGCCTGGTACACCATCGACGGAGGTCGCCAGGATTACATGAATTTTTATTTGAACAGCCGCGAAACCACTATGGAACTTAGCTATACAAAAACGCCAAATGCTTCGATGCTGCCACTGTATTGGGAAGCAAATTACCGCTCGGTGCTAAATTATATGGAGCATTGCCTTTATGGCTTTACCGGAAAAATTACCGAGGCCGGAAGTGGCGGTGTACCTGTTATTGCTAAAGTTGAGGTGATAAACCACGATTTCGACAACTCGCATATTTACAGTCATCATGCCAATGGGCAGTATTTTCGGCTATTGTTGCCTGGTGTTTATTCCCTTAGGTTTTCGGCCCCCGGATATAAGGATGTAACTCTCGAAGACCTTACCTTGATGCCTGGCGAAAATCCGGTTTACGATGTTGAAATGGAAATAAATCCTGAAAGCATAAACGAGTTTGGGGAATTGAAGAATGATATATCGGTATATCCAAATCCCACAAACGGATTATTGCATTGCGCTTTTAACATGAAACAACCGGGAAAAGTAAGCTTTGTTTTTTATGATCATCAGGGAAAAGTTGTACAATCAAATTTAGGAGAATTCTTTATTCAGGGAAAACAGTTTCGCGAATTTAATATCAGTTCATTCAAAAAAGGCAATTATATCTTGTTATTTATTTTTGATGATTTCAGGTACTCGATCAAAATAAATAAAGAATAGCCACGGATACTCAATCAGAATAAAAAAAATAGCCGCAGATTCACAGACCGGAACAAGTCAGGGCTTGACTTTGAGTCAAACTCTTACTACCGAATATCTGCGTAAAACCACTTAATCCGTGTCATCCGCGTTCTGTGAAAAATAAATCCCGATTTTCCAAGCAACCTTTTTACATTTCGTTGTCTACCTTATTAACACCTTAGTTAATGTAAACGAAGAATGGCTCGGAATAAAAACAAGTGGATACTTTTTAATTTGATATTTTACTTATCAATAACATTCAATGCTAATTCCCAAACTCCCGATTGGTCTTATGTGAACACAGGCATCAGCCATAGTTTTTACTTTCCTGCCGACCTGATAATTTGCAGTAACGACTCGGTAGAACCTGGCGATTATGTGGGGGTTTTCTACGACTCGTCGGGGACTTTTGCCTGCGGCGGTTATATGATCTGGAATGGTGGGAACCAAACCCTGATTGCTTATGGCGACGACACACTTACTACCGCCAAGGAAGGTTTTTCCCTCGAAGAAGAAACATACTGGAAAACTTTTCATGTAGCTGCCAACCTCGAATATTTCCACACCGCCCTTTTTGCCCACGATGGTTTTTACCCCGACAGCAGCTGCTTTGTTGTGAATGGTGCAAGCAAATTGACTTATCTTGGCAATTGCGTGGCTCCGGTTTTCATTAGCTATACAAGCAGCACTTCGTGTTTTGGCGATATTGACGGAAGTGCCTGGATCGACATCCTCGTAATGAACCCGCCTTATACCATCGAATGGTCGGATGGAACTTTGAATGATTCGATTATCGATAAAAGCTCAGGTTATTACACCCTTAGCGTTACTAATACAATGGGCTTTGTTACCACCGAAACAATTTTTATTCCCGAACCCGACAGCCTCGAAATAAATTATATAAGCTCGCCGGTTACCCAGACAGGTTTGCCAAATGGGGGCATCGACCTAAGCATTAGCGGAGGTACAAGCCCTTATTTCTTTTCGTGGAACAATGGAGCTTTTGCCGAAGACCTTGAAAATATTTTTGCAGGTTTTTACTATGTAACTGTAAGCGATTCGCAGCTTTGCGAGAACAACGACAGCATTGAGGTAATTACAGCATTTCCCGATCCCTGGGTAATTGCATCATCACCAATAAGCCATGATATAACAATTCCTGAAAACACACTTGTTCATTTTAATGGCGAAAGTATCGAAAACGGTGATGTGATTGGTGTTTTTTACGATTCGCTTGGGGTGTTAAAATGTGCCGGAAAATATATTTATCAGGATGGCTTTGGAAGTAGCGGAGCAGTTTTTTCTGTAGTTGGCAACGACAATACTACTCCCCAAATCGAAGGCTTTTATGCCGGCGGATTTTTTAACTGGAAAATTTGGGATGCCTCGGAAGCACTCGAAATTGATGTCCTGGCAAGTTATATTGATTCGCTTATTTGGCCCGACAGTTGTTTTTTTGCAAATGCCGGGCATTCGGCAATAAAAGCTATAAACGACATTGAGCACGACATGGGAATATCGGCATGGATTAATCCTGATGATTATTGCAATTTGACTAACTCGGAGCCAATAATACTTGAGATTTTCTCTAATGGAATGGCGCAGGAAAATTCATTCACATTAAAATATAATATCAATGGAGGACCCTGGTTTATCCAAACCATTCCGCAGTTAGTTAATTATCTCGATACTTTTCAATTTGAAATTGCATATACGGCCAACCTTGGTGCCGAAATTGATTATCATCTAAAAGCTAATATTAGTCTTAGCGATGATACTAATCCTCATAACGATTCGATTGAAATTTTTCTTTCGCCGCTTAAAGTTATTGTAGCAACAGTGCCCGATACAATGGGAAATTGTGTAGGCGAAGCCCATTTGCAAATTTCGGGAGG
>JAYENH010000451.1:0-2843 GCA_034721995.1 Bacteroidota bacterium | reverse complement strand
CTGGCCGCTTTCATAATAGAGGTTATAATGTCTAATACATGAAGAGAAATTTCACCACTACATAAATGTTTTCTTTTATTTTCAATCGAATATGCCATCTCTGACAACCCGACACCTCGATAGTTTGCATTAGTTGGTGTTTCATTAGCTCTTGAACTTTGTGTTCTTATATTAATCCTCCCTAATGGCATTTTTGAAGTCTTAAACTCTCTCCAGTTATCGCCTAATTTATTGCAAGTTAATACTGATCCACCGAACCTATTTGGATCTGGAACTATCATTGACCCTTTTTCTCCATATAATTCAATATGATTTCTTTGATGAGCTATAACATCAAATGATAATGTTAATCTTATAACGGAGTTATTTTTAAAAGTAATTGTAGATAAATAAGTAGTTGGACATTCTACCTTAAATTTTTTGCCTTTTTTTGGTCCTATCCCAATAGTTCTATATTTTTGCCCTTGAATGATGGTGCCTGTAACTTTTTTTGCAGGTCCTAAAAGATTTACTAAAGCAGTAATATAATATGGTCCCATATCAAACAAAGGCCCCCCGCCTTTTAAATAATAAAATCCCGGATTCGGATGCCAACTTTCATGACCATGACACATCATAAAAGCGGTTCCGGCAACCGGTTTACCGATGTCCCCATCGTCAATTATTTTTCGGCATGTTTGAATTCCTCCACCAAGAAATGTGTCTGGCGCGCAACCGACGAAAAGCCCTTTTTCTTTAGCAAGGCTAAGAACTTTTTTGCCGTCATCCCGTGTGAGCGCGAACGGTTTTTCGCAATGCACATTTTTACCGGCATTCAAAGCTTTAAGATTTATTTCTGTGTGAGCCTGTGGAGTTGTAAGATTAAGAATAATATCTATATCAGGATTTTGCAAAATGTTTTCAACAGACATCGCTTCAATATTATGCGCGTCCGCTTTACTTTTTGCAGCATCTAAATTAATATCCGCGCAAGCCGTTATTTGCATTATTGGAAAAGATTTAGCGGCAATAAGATACGCTTCACTAATATTCCCGCAGCCGATGATTCCGATATTAACTTTTTTCATTATTATGCCTTTTTTAGAAAATAAAATGTTTTGCGATATTTCAGAAGTCCTTGTCTCAAGGAATTTAGTTTGATACTTTTTTGCCTGTAAGGCAAGTCTATTGTAGCCCCCGGCATCGCCGGGGGTGTTAAGTCAATTAAACACCGTTTCCTGTAGGGAAACTCTAATAATCATGGGAATTCCTATCATTTTAGAGTTCCCTTACAGGGAACAATTCGCTTTTTATTTTCCCCCCGGCGATGCCGGGGGCTACAATAGAAAACCCTTACAGGGTTCGTTTTTAATTTCCTATTCGATAATTAATAATTTGTTTGTTTTAGTTGTATTCATCAATGATTGTAGCTATTTTGATATTTTCGAGTCAAGGACTTCTGTATTTACAGATACCTAAACAACGTTACATCAATCCAAAAATCCCCCTTGCCCCCTTTAGAAAAGGGGGAATGATTATTAAATAAAAAATGAAAAAGTTATTATTAAGAATATTATTGATTTCAAGTGTGCTTTTCTTTTCTACTTGCGCAAAAGACAAGTTTGCAGTTGCTCCTGAGCAAATTCTTTTACCGGAATCAGTAGTAGAAAATCCTTCAGATTTTGAAATTGAAACAACTTCCGCTCTCGTGCCTATCATCACTTATCATCATGTAACAGATGATCAAAAAAATGATATGACAGTTTCTCCTGAATTGTTTAATCAGCACATGCAGTTTCTTGCAGATAATGGATTTGAGGCAATAACAGTTGACAGATGGTGTGCGGCAGCTTTGCATGGCGCAAAACTTCCTAAGAAACCAATAATGATAACTTTTGATGATGCATGGAAAAGTCAATACGAATTTGCGCTTCCTATTTTAGAAAAATTCGGCTTTAAAGCTACTTTTTATGCCTATACAGATGTAATTGGAAATAGAACTACAATGACCTGGGAACAGCTTCGCAGTCTTGCAGAAAAAGGGAATTGTATAGGATGTCATTCTGTAACACATTGCAACTTAACCAAAAAGTTTGATTTTGAATCAGATGAACAATACAAAGAGCGAATAAACAGAGAAATAGTAGGAGCAAAAGATTTGCTGGAAGAACGTCTTGGAGTACAAATTCGTCATTTTTGCTATCCTTATGGTTACTATAATACAGAGATATTTTCGATGCTTGAAAGCGCTGGATACATTTCCGGAGTAACTGTAAATCCTACACCAAACAGTTTTTTTACGCCGCTTTTTCAGTTAGACAGATTTATAATAGCGCCTTGGACAACAGTAGAAAAATTGAAAGAAAAGTTAGAAGTTTTACCGTTAGAAATCGTTAGTCAGTTTCCAATGAATGGGGAAATGTGCAATGAACCAATTAAAGAGATAAAAGTAAAACTTTCCGGAGATCAAAACCTGACATCTGTCAGAATGAAATGGAAATGGAAATGGACAGAATGCAGTTGGGACGAATCAACTCAAACAGTAACTCACAATTTTAGTGAACCTTTAGAAAAAAGGATTTACACAGTTCAGCTTCACGGCTGGGATGCAGAATCTAACCATTATTCTGCGGCCTGGCTTTTTGAGAAAAGGTGAGAAGAAGAGAGGGATTGGAGGATTGGTGTGGATCTAATAAAATCCCCCTAACCCACCGTCATTCGCCCGTCTTCGCCTTTTAGAAATGGGGACTTGGTTTTACTTATTATCGGCGTTGTTTTGAATCTCCCCCCCTAAAATATCCATTGAGCCTGAATAATCCAACAATCCATTTTTTTAACAATTACAATTCCGTTTCGTGAGTAAT
>JAYENH010000450.1:0-2845 GCA_034721995.1 Bacteroidota bacterium | reverse complement strand
ATTACAACACGTGTTTTATCTTTGCAATTTTCGTACAAGTATTCGGGAAAAGAATAAATATCCAGGCCAAGCTCCTGTGCTTTTAATAATTCGGGGTTGTCGATACGGGCGTGCATCCCCAGTATTATGATGTCGGTATTGTTGGAAATTTTCTCAGGAAACCAGCCCCATTTTTCGGGGAGGATACCCGCGGCATCTAAACGTGATTTGGCCGGATCGAAAATTTCATCGTCCGAGCCACTTACTTCAAATCCTTTTTCCTGAAGGGCCAGTGCCATATTGTGCATTACAGCACCGCCAATTGCTATTAAATGTACTTTCATTTATTACTTTTTTTGAAGAACAAAAGTAGTGAGTATTGTGCATATTTCCTCTTTGGCCAGATAATGCTTTCATTTGTATTAAAAATAAAAACTCATGGAAATACACATTCTTGAAGCCGGAACATTTATGACAAGGGGTGAGGAAATGTTTTGTGGCCTCGAAAATGTTGACTGGCAAAAACATTATGCTCCCGAAAAAAATGGATTGTGCCTGTGGGCCATGCGTTGTTTACTAATTATCGACGAGGACAGGAAAATTTTAATAGATACCGGACCAGGCACAAAGCTAAATCAGCAGACAATTGACGATTACCATATTGCAGGAACACATTTATTAGAAAAAGCGATGGCAGAAAAAAATATCGCTTTTGATGATATAAGCCATGTGATTTTAAGTCATCTCCATTTCGACCATTGCGGTGGAAGCACCATCGTTTCGGATAATGGGGAAATTGTTCCGGCTTTTCGAAATGCTAAAATTTTCATCAGTAAAAAACAATGGAATTATGCTTTAAGCCCAGTTGAAAGCGATAAAGAATCGTACAGGAAAATAGATTTTATACCTCTAAAAAAATCAAATAGAATTATTTTTGTTGAACACGAACATGAAATACTTCCCAATATATCAGTAAAATTTGTAGACGGGCATACACCCGGACAAATGATTCCATTCATCAAAAGAAAAAAAGAAACGATTGTTTTTGCAGCCGATCTTCTTCCATCGGCTGCCCATATCGAAAAGAATTATATAATGTCTTATGATCTTTCTCCACAAAAAAGCAATCGTGAGAAAAGAGCATTTTTAAACGAAGCCGTCAAAAATAATTACAAAATCATTTTTCAGCACGATAAAGAAGTTTATTCTTCATCATTATCAAAAATAATCCAATTCGGATCTGGGTTTCGTATTATCAAACAGTGTTTATCATCATAATTCTAATAGTATCTTATTTCTGATATTCCCCGTAAAAAAGCGGGGCAGGCTGTGTATTTTTTGGCAGAAAATATATAAGGGACAAAAAATGCCACAGATTATTCTTTTCCAGTTTATCTGGGTTAGGATTATAGAATTTGTGCTGTTGCTTAGAATTTCCACGCAAACTCCTGTTTGTCGAAAGTCAAAGACTATTTAATCGAACACCATGCTTTTAACTTGCACACCTTCTAACTTTTCGAGTGCATTCTGTAGGTAATCCATTTCACCGGTATTTCCTGTAAGTTCAAGAATCATAAGACCGGCTTTGTTGTCCGGGATATTTATTCCGAGACGGGTTTTCAGCGAGCAGCCATATTTTGTAAGTGTATATTGTACTTTACCGGCTTCTTTTTGGCTGTTGGTAATTAAAACGCCAAGTACCCTTATTTGATTTTCATTCATAGTTTTCAACCTTGATTATTCATGATATTTTTGATTAACTCGATTTTGAATTAATGTTGATAAGATTAATCCATTCCGAAACTCATATTTTTAACATCAAGCCCACCTATCCGGTCTAATTCAATCTCGAGCTTATCCCATGTTTTGGGATCGCCACGTAATTCAAGAATAATAAATCCTGTGCGGCTACAAACATCCTCGCTCACTTCGTGGAAACCCAGCCGTGTGTTTATACTTTCGGCATAAGCCGATAAAACAGATTGCGTCCGGCCGGCCTCTTTTATCCGGTCGTTAACACGCAAACCAAGTATTCTTATTTCTTTCATTCCTTGTATGTTTTGTACTTCTATTTTAAAATTGATAATCCCGATATGTTTAGCATCGTCAAAAATAAACACATTAATAGTAAAATTTGCTGCAAAAAATCATACATGAGAACTTCATTAAACTCAGAATAATGAAATCAGGATCATAAAAAATCAGTGTAAATCTTAACCTTTATTAGGGAGACACAGATTTGCGCTGATGATTATGATTGTAAAATTATTTATTAAACATAATTTTTCACGACGAATGGCATTTTTCATTTATCAGTTTACACTTTTTTTAGAAATGTCAGTTTTACTCCTCTGTGAAACTCTCCCGCGAAAAGCGGGACAAGTTGTGTAAAACTCTGTGCAACTCTGTGGTTAATAAACATGTGAAATTTAACCACAGAGAAATATCAGTAGAGTTACACAGAGAAAAAGTGTCAACTACTTTTGGGGATATGTGAAAAATTCCGATTATTACCACATTTTTTTTGCTGAACGGATAACCGAAGTATTTTGTGCTGTTATAATCCCCAAATAA
Source organism: Bacteroidota bacterium (assembly GCA_034721995.1). Taxonomy (GTDB): domain Bacteria; phylum Bacteroidota; class Bacteroidia; order Bacteroidales; family M50B96; genus JAIOYV01. The sequence goes on along the minus strand of JAYENH010000450.1, from coordinate 292 downwards.
TTATTCCTGATATCGATCTTTAAAGCCACTTGCCCTAATGCCATTGACTTAAGGAAAATTGATCTCAGAACAAGGATTAACGAATTTTGATTTTAGATTTAACTTGCTGACATTATGCAACTTTAACATTTATTATTCGATGTTCAATATTCAATATTTAAAAAGAAAAACCTTAAGTCAATGGCATTACCACTTGCCCCCTGGTTGAAATATTTCAAATTAAACTCAAAACCCGAAACCCAGAGTCCGGGACTCAGAACTCTCCTCAAATTTTGCCCATTCGACAATATGC
>JAYENH010000449.1:0-2853 GCA_034721995.1 Bacteroidota bacterium | reverse complement strand
TGAGAATTTTTTTGATATTCGAAAAAAAGATAGTGCTATACTATTTAAAGAATTTGAAATATCAGAAAAAAAAGATTTTTGCAAGCAACACCAGAATAAATATCCTGTAATAAACCTCTCGTTAAAGGGCATAAAAGAAACCAGTTGGGATAAGTGTTTAGAAATATTTAAATATACAATCTCTAAATTATATCAGGAACATAGGTATTTGTTAAAATCAGAAAAACTTGAAAGTAACGAGAAACAAACATTTGAAACAATAATTGAAGAAACAGGTTCTGAAACAAAATATAACACCAGTCTTCAAAATTTAAGCAATTATTTAAAAAAGCATTTCAATGAGAAAGTAATTATTCTTGTAGATGAATATGATACGCCAATAATAAGTGCTTTTAAAAATACAGCAAAGCCAATAAAAAGCGAAAAAGGTAAAACTACATATTACGAGCATGTTATCAGTTTTATGCAAACTTTTCTTGGCGAAGCATTTAAAGGAAACGAAGAAAACCTTAGTAAAGGACTTTTAACCGGAGTAATGCGTGTGGGGCGAGAAAGTATTTTTTCGGAATGGAACAATTTATCAGTTTTTGGAATAACTTCTGCATATTTTTCCGATAAATTTGGATTTACACAACGGGAAACCGAACATCTCTTAAAATATTTTGGTTTGCAAAGCCATAATCATGAAATTGAAAAATGGTACAATGGATATAAATTCGGCAATACCGACAAAATTTACAATCCCTGGTCGATAGTTAATTACATTTCAAAAGTAGATGATGGCTTTAAATCTTATTGGGTAAACACGGGCGATTACTCATTGATAAAAGAAAGAATTTCTGAAAAAGGGGTGAAAGACAGAATACAAGAGTTAATAGAAGGTGAAATGATTAATAAGCAGTTAAATGATAATTTTGTGTTTTCCGATTTCGAAACCGATAGCGAACTTATATGGACCCTGCTTACTTACAACGGCTTTTTAACACAAATTGAAGAAAGTAAATAAGGAACTACTTGAATATAAAATAGAGCCTGAAAATATAATAAAGCTGCCAATAGTTTTTGCCGGGAAAGAACCATATATTATAGCTTTGCCAATTGGCGATTGATAAAATGTTGAAAAATATTTTGAGAATGAGAAAAGGGAAAGAATCTAAACCACATATAGGGATTTACGGCAGAAGAAACAATGGAAAGAGTTCGCTAATTAATATGTTGGCAGGACAGGACATTGCTATTGTATCGGATTTTGCAGGAACCACAACCGATCCGGTAAAAAAATCGTTCGAGATTACCGGCTTTGGCCCGGTAATATTAATCGACACTGCCGGCATCGACGACAAAGGCGAGTTAGGCGAAAAGCGAATACAAAAAACCTTAGACTCGATAAAGACAATTGATCTTGCAATTTTAGTTTTGGCCGGTAACGTTTTTGGCAATTTCGAGGAACAGCTTACAATTCAGTTTAAAAGATATGATACGCCATTTGTTGTTGTACATAATAAATCTGATATTCAGAAAGTAAATCATCAAACAAAAAATAAAGTAAGGGATTTTTCGAAGATCGATGTTTTGGAGTTATCTACTTTGTCGAACAAGAATTCTGAAAGTTTAATTGAGCTGATAAAAAATACTATTCCCGAATCGGCATTTAAAAATCCTTCGTTGGTTGGCGATTTACTTAAATATGGCGATATTGTTTTACTAATTACGCCAATTGATGTTGAAGCTCCGGCAGGCCGGTTAATCCTGCCACAGGTACAAGCCATCCGCGATGTTCTCGACAACGATGCAGTTGCTATTGTTTTAAAGGAGCGCGAAGTAGATAGCTTTTTGCGAAAAACTGCCATTAAGCCAAAGCTGGCAATTACCGACAGCCAGATATTTACAAAGGCCGATGCCATGATTCCGCGTGATGTTATGCTTACAAGTTTCAGTATTGTTCTGGCACGTTATAAAGGCGATTTTGATAATTACCTGAAGGGCACTCCCAAAATATCGGAATTAAAAGATGACGACAGGGTATTAATGTTGGAATCGTGTACCCATCATGTTTCATGCGATGATATCGGGAGGGTGAAAATTCCACGATGGCTCTCAAACTATACCGGGAAAAACCTGAAATATGATATTGTTTCGGGACTGAATAATTTACCAGTCGAAATTACCGAATATGCTCTTGTAGTGCAATGTGGAGGCTGCGTTATTACACGCAAACAATTGATCAACCGCCTTAAGCCGGCAATTGATGCAGGTGTTCCTGTTACGAATTACGGCATGGCTATAGCTTATGTACAAGGGATTTACAGTAGAGCTATTGCCCCATTTGTGAAATTAGAAGAAAATTCGCTGGAATACCTTTAGGAGATTCGGACCTCCTGACTTAGAAGGAATTTTTACTGACACAATTTCAAAATATCACTTCAATATATTTGACAATATTAAAACTTTGCTCATGCCTGACAAAACCTTGTAAACATTACCATATAAGGCATATAAGAAAAATTAAGGAAAAATATAGTTTTTCTTACATGTCCTTATATTTCTTATATGGTTGAAAAATATTAAATGACAATCTTTTCATGCAAGCAGTTTAGGGTCATTTGTATTTTCCTGTTTCTTTTTGATCGATTTATTTATATATTTAATTTTGTGGTAATTATAAATATATGGTCAGGAAATCTCGTGGAAATATTTGTTTACGATGGGGCTGTTTTTTTCATTACTGACAAAATAATAACACCTGGTTTATGCGACAATTTAGTTTACGATAGGTCAGGAGTTCTGTTGCTCAAGAAACAGCATATCATATCCGATAGCTTCGGATATGATTTAGCCTTTAAAAGTTTGGAA
>JAYENH010000448.1:0-2859 GCA_034721995.1 Bacteroidota bacterium | reverse complement strand
TAACAGTTCCGTAGGAACGATATATTTATAGAAACAGAAATAGCCATGTACATAAGCTCCGTAGGTGCGAAATAATTATTGAGACTGAAAAAGTGTAAACTACTTTTTATGGTTTATGAAAAATGCCCTTTTGGTCTTCTAAATTATGTCCCTGATTACTAAAAAATTAAGGCTGGTTTTTCCTGATACTGATTCTATAACCAAAGAATAAATACCTGAATTTAACTCAGTAACTGAAATCTTTCTATTTGCTATCAATTCATCTGCTCTAAAAGAACGAACAACTTCGCCTTTTAATGAAATAATCCTGGCATATTCAACATCTTTTGGCAATCCTGATATTGTAATATATGAACTTGCAGGATTTGGATAAATCGAAGTTTTTGCTTTAAATATTTCTGATGGCTCGTTTATCGAAACAATTGTAAGTAATGAATCAATGGAAACAGAAATCATAGAACGGGCAAAACTACCGGCAATTATTTTTTGATTATACTGGTCGTATTCAATATCATAAATTGGAACAATAGGCATATCATTACATAGCCGGGCCCATTTTATTCCTCCATTATCGGTAAAATAAATACCTCCGTCGGTGGCTGCAAAAATCACAAAATCTGCATATCCATCAAGAATTATTAAATCGTTCACAGCAATCTCCGGCATGTCTCCCGAAATATCTGTCCATGTATTTCCGTAGTCATTGGACTTGTGGATATGCGGAATAAAATCATTATCGCGGTAGCCCGAATGACTTACAAAAACCGAATTTGCAAAGTTTGGCGATGCCTTTACCGATGTAACATAGCGGTTTGGTAGCGAACTATATATATCATCCCAGCTTGTTCCTCCATTTAAACTTCTGCATACATTTCCGTCCGAAGTGCCGGTGTACAAAATATTTGAATCGAGCGATGATTCAGCAAGACAAGAAATTACATGAAATTTACTGCTTCCTCCATCGGTAAGGTCGGGACTGATAACAGACCAACTGCCCGTTGGGGCATTAGAATTTTTGTAAATCCTGTATGTACCGGTATATAAATGTGAAGGATCGTGCGAACTCATAATAATAGGCATATCCCACGATCTTCTGTCGCCGGAATTTATACCTGTGCCAAAATACTGCCAGTAAATACCAGACTTATAGTACAAAGCTCCATTTTGTGTTTCCACATATTTAATATTAGGATTGTTATAATCGAACAATGGCTGGAAACCATCACCGCCGAAAATCCTGTCCCATGAGTAAAATGTGTTGATATTTCCATACAAAGTACCATTATCCTGTGAGCCTCCTGCATAACAACCAGGATTGTGAGGATCGACAGCCACACGATAAAACTGTGTGTTGGGGATATTATCAATATCGGTCCAGTTGTAGCCCCCGTCAGTACTTTTATACAAACCTCCATCGGTCGAACAAACAATGGTAAGGCTGTCGATATAAACAAGATCGTGTTTGTCGGCATAAAAATCGTTGGTAGCCCAATTTGGCCCAACGGCATTCCACGAAGCTCCCCCATTCATAGACTTGTACAAATCGACTCCTAAAATAAACAACTCATTATTGTTATATGGACTTATTCTGATTTGACCAAAATACCAACCAAACGATGAATATGCATAGCTCAGCGGATTAGAAATAGGTAAAGATGTCCAGCTTGCACCGGCATCTGTTGTTTTATATAAACCCCCAATATTTAAGTTGGTGTTTACATAAACCGCATAAAGCAGGCTCGTATCGCTTGCCGACATACAGATCCCAATCCTCGACATCACTGATGTAGGTAAACCGTTAGAAAGGATATTCCAGGTATTCCCTCCATTTGTTGATTTAAAGATTTTTGTGTCAGTACCATAAATTATGCTCTCCGAATTATTTCGTATCCTGTTCCAACTTGAGGCATAAATAGTTTGTGTGTTGTTAGGAACAACAATCATGTCGATAATGCCGGCATCTTCGTCGACAAATAATACTTGTTGCCAGTTTTGCCCCCCATCGGTACTTTTATATAAACCACGGTTTGTATCCTCCTCAAAAGGCAAACCCATTGCCGCAACATAAATGAGATTCGAATTTGCTGTATCTATTGCAATGCGTGAGATTACCCCAACTTCCGAAAGTCCAAGATGTTGCCAGGTTTGCCCGGCATCGGCACTTTTATAAATCCCATCGCCAATTGCAGGATAGCCGGTTATATTAGGATCTCCGGTTCCTACAAAAATTATATCAGGGTTTTGGGGATCGAAAACCAGCTCTCCAATAGCAAGATAGGCGTGTTCATCAAAAATTGGATACCATGATGTTCCACCATCAGTGGTTTTGAAAATTCCTCCGGCAGCACTTCCTGAATATATAATATTTGAATTTGTTGGATGAACCAATACCTCGTTTATCCTTCCTCCAATATTACCCGGGCCTTCGTTATCCCATGAAAGCTGTGCCGGAAGCGTTGTGTTTTTTTCTTTTACTTTAATTACAATTTCATCTATTGCTTTTTTGTATGAATTAATATTGATGGATTTTGATGGCCAGGCACGCTGATGAAAGAAAAAATCGGATGGGTAATTTTTGCTGAGTAATTTCGCCCGGGCTTTTTTATGTGTAAAATTAATGTCGCTACTCAGCAAGCCAAGCCCAAGAGGCAGCAATACACATAATAATATATAGGTAGATTTTTTCATAGCATCAACGAATATCTTTTTAAAGTAAAATGGATAATAATCTGCCTCTCTCTCTGTTTTTGCAATTATGCAACAAAACTATTCAAAATCAGATAAAAAGTCAAATTGTTGCAATAATCGTTTGCAAGAAACATTTTTTCTAACAATGTGCAAAATGTTTTTAAAGTCGGA
>JAYENH010000447.1:0-2866 GCA_034721995.1 Bacteroidota bacterium | reverse complement strand
TGATGACATGCATTTTGAAGGAATGTTGTTTGCTGCTTTGAAATTTTCTGATCACCCAAAGGCAAAAATACTGAATATTGACATTTCTGATGCAGAAAAGCTACCGGGCGTAAAACGGATATTTACAGCTAAAGATATTCCGGGCGAGAAAAAGACAGGACTTATTTTGCAGGATTGGCCGCTAATGATTGACGTAGGTGAAACGACCAATTACATTGGTGATGTCGTGGTCGGAGTTGTTGCCGATTCCGAAAAAATAGCACGCGAAGCAGTCGAACTTATAAAAATTGCTTATAAAATACTGAAACCAATAACGGATATTTTTGCCGCTATTGATGGCGAGCGCGTCCATTCCGAACGGCCTAATAATTTCGATACCACCCGTTTTACAATTGGAGATGCTGAAAAAACTATAGCCGGTTCAAAATATAAATCGAAAAGCAATTACGAAACTCAACGGATCGAACATGCTTTTCTTGAAAAAGAAGCGGCAATTGCCCGGCCTGATGGGGTAGGGGGGCTTGAATTATTTAGCCAGAGCCAGGGTGTTTACGAAGATCGTAGGCAGGTGGCAATGATTTTAGGATTGCCCGAAGAAAAAGTTCGGGTTACGCTTGTGCCAAATGGTGGCGGCTTTGGCGGCAAGGAAGATTTGAGCGTTCAGGGGCATGTTTCGTTATTTGCTTTTTTGCTGAACAAGCCCGTGAAACTTACCCTGTCGCGCCAGGAATCAATCCGTCTGCATCCAAAGCGGCATCCTGTTTTTATGGATATCGAACTTGCTGCGGATGAAAAAGGCAATCTCACTGCTTTAAAGTTGCGGGCAGTTGGAGATACCGGGGCTTATGCCTCGGTGGGCATGAAGGTTATGGAGCGTGTTGCCGGACATGCTGCGGGCGGTTATTTTATTCCTGAAATTGATATTGAAGCAAAAACCGTTTACACCAATAATATCCCAAGTGGAGCCATGCGGGGCTTTGGTGCCAATCAGGTTTGCTTTGCCCTCGAAAGCTGCATCGACGATATTTGCTACCAGGCCGGATTCGACCGTTGGCAATTCCGTTACAATAATGCTTTGGTCGATGGCCTTCGCACTTCGACCGGACAAAAGGTTTTTGGTGTGGGCATCCGTGCATCGCTCGATGCAGTAAAAGAAGATTTTTATAAGGCAAAACATGCGGGATTGGCTTGTGCCATAAAAAATTCGGGCGTGGGCAATGGCATGGTTGACGAATCGAAAGTTATCATTAAAATTATTTCTGAAAACAAAGTCATCCTCCACCACGGCTGGACAGAAATGGGACAGGGTGTACACAATATGGCACTTCAGACCCTTTGCGAAGAAACCGGAATTTCTCCCGAAATAATAGAAGTTATTGTTGACACTGAAGCCCAGATTAATACCGGTATGACAACCTCGTCGCGGGCAACAGCACTGGTTGGGCTTGCGGTAATCAATGCCGCAAAATCGTTTAAAGAGGATTTGAAAACAGCAGGACTTGCAGAGTTATCAGGAAAAATTTACAAAGGTGAATTTGTCTGCGACTGGACAAGCAAACCCGGATCGGGCAACACAGAGCCAATTATTCACTATTCCTATGGATATGCGGCCCAGCTTTGCATTTTGAATGATTCAGGAGAAATCGAGAAGATTGTTGCCGCCCACGATGGTGGCAAAATAATGAACCCGATGCTGTTCGATGGTCAGGTGGAGGGCGGTGTCCACATGGGGCTTGGATATGCCCTGACCGAAGACCTGCCCATGAAGGATGGTTTTTTGGTAAGCGATAAAATGCGTGATTTAAAAATCCTTCGGGCACACGAAACTCCCGAAATTATTGTAAAACCTGTTGAAGTAAAAGACCCGGTTGGCCCTTATGGTGCAAAGGGAATAGGGGAAATTGGGCTTGTACCAACAGCCGCCGCAGTGGCAAATGCCTTTTATGCTTTCGATGGGATTAAAAGAACAAAGTTGCCATTGAAAAAGAAATCCTCATCCAAATCAAATCCACAACCAGGGCAACAAGCGATTTAATGCCGAACGAAAAATGTATTTCGATTTATTGGCAAATCCCTGGTACGATTGGTTATTCATAGCTTTGGCAGCTTCGAGTTTCGGGATTACATTGTATCGTGGGACTAATTTTATTTTTTGTCCGATTTCTGATAAATACTCCCTAAGGCTAACTTCCGGGGCGACACCATTCTCATCCATTTTAAACTTATTAAAGATACCATCAAAAAAGCTAAAGTAGAATTTCTTGTTCCAGGCAATAAAAAACATATCGGCCCAGCTAACAGGATAGTTCCTATGATTGCAAAACAAATCGAAGTTTTCGGGAAAATACTTTAATATTTTCCCGAAATTTATCATTTGATACCTGCCTGTTATCTTTAAAATATAATCGGTATCGTTAAGTTTTTTTACGATAGTTGAATTTTGCATGGCATAATCAATCAGTTTGAATTCGCCAAAACCACGGCCATGTTCAATAGGGTAATCAAGGCCATAGAAACTTATCAGTTCAACTTTTTCTTGCAATTCATCAGGAATTAAATCTTTAAAATCCATTAGGTCGGCTTCCGAATTTTCGACAAACAGGATGTGGTCAATTCCTTTCCCCAGAAAATCAAGATAAAACAAAAAAGCCTTTTCGTAATCCTTTCTTCGACTATCGGGATCGGTACGTTTTAAAAGAGGTTCGCCTTTTCGTGGGTTTATTGTCGCTGTCATTAATAAAATACGCATCATCTTTGAAATTTGAAATTAACTGCCTTGTGAAATGCAACATAGGAGCTATTTTGCCAGTCCCCAAGCCCTTCGCCCTTTGCCCTTCGCCCCAAGCCCTTAGCCCTTCTCCCTTCG
>JAYENH010000446.1:0-2870 GCA_034721995.1 Bacteroidota bacterium | reverse complement strand
ATCAAGACCAAGCATCATGAATCCCGTACCAACCATGATTAATGATATTGATGGTGCTGTTAATATTGTTTCACGATATCTTGGACGAAGTCATATAAAATTAGGAAAACATGAGATTGATAATGTTATGGAACACTTAACTGACAATCCTACTTATTTACAACAAACTAAATCTCAAAATAAATTTAACTCAATGCTCCAAAAAACTTGGAAAGGAGTGAAAATTTATTCTGGTAAATTCCTTTTAATCTGTGAACTTTTTCATGAACACCTATAAAATTATATAATATTGTGAGTAATCTGTGGCATATTTTGTCCCTTATATATTTCAGAACTCCTGACCTATGGCTAAATTATCAGACAGTTACCCCGGTTTGTTCGTAAACTGGGATTGTCGCATTTAGGAGATTCAGACCTCCTGACTTAGAAGGAATTTTTACTGACACAATAAAAAAACTTGGTTTATGCGACAATTTAGTTTACGATAGGTCAGGGGTTAAAACAATTGTTGGTTTCAATTAAGCTGTTGCCCCAACCGATTTGCCATGGCAATTTTTATATTTTTTACCTGAGCCACACGGGCAGAGTTCGTTCCTTCCCACTTTTTTCTCGGTTCGTATAGGCTGAACTTTTTTTCTGGGTTTATTCGGGTCGCGAGCTTCATTTTCCGAACGGCTGGTTTGGTATTTATCCATATCAGATTTTACCGGCTGTTTTGCTTCATGCACCTCGCTGGCATCCTGAATTGGAATGTGGCCTTTCATTAAAATAGAAACAACCTGCTTATTAATTTTTTCGAGCATAGTTTTGAAAAGCTCAAACGATTCGAACTTGTAAATCAGCAAAGGATCTTTTTGTTCGTAAGAGGCATTTTGCACCGATTGTTTCAAATCGTCCATTTCGCGCAAGTGTTCTTTCCATGCTTCATCAATAGTAGCCAAAATACTTGTCTTCTCATAAGCTCTCATCAGTTCAACACCCTGGCTTTTATATGCTGCTTCGAGGTTTGTAACAATATGGTAGCGGCGAGTGCCATCAGAAATTGGTACCACAATATTTTTGTACACCTGTGCCTGGTGCATGTAAACATCTTTGATAACAGGAAAGGCCTGTTCGGCAATTATTTCGGACCTGCGTTTATGGGTTGCAATTATTTCTTCATAAAGTTTTTCGGTTAATTCTTCTTCTTTAATTTTCAGGAATTCTTCTTCGGTAATAGAAAAATCGATCGAAAGGCTGCGCATTAATTCAAGTGTAAATCCTGTGTAATCGGCTTCGGGATGAAATTGTTGGACAATGTTCTCGCATGTATCGTACATCATGTTGGCAATATCAACACCAACCCTTTCGCCATACAAGGCATGGTGGCGTTTTTTGTATATTACTTCGCGTTGCGAATTCATAACATCATCGTATTCCAACAAACGCTTTCTGATACCAAAATTATTTTCTTCAACTTTCTTTTGCGCCCTTTCAATTGAATTGGAAATCATTTTATGCTGAATAACTTCTCCTTCTTCAAGGCCCATTTTGTCCATCAGTTTCGATATTCGGTCGGAGCCAAACAAACGCATAAGGTCGTCTTCGAGCGAAACAAAAAACTGTGTCGAACCCGGGTCTCCCTGACGACCGGAACGTCCCCGCAACTGCCTGTCGACCCGTCGCGATTCATGACGTTCGGTACCAACAATAGCCAAACCACCGGCTTTTTTTACTTCTGCATTTAACTTGATATCGGTTCCTCTACCTGCCATGTTGGTTGCTATTGTAACTGTTCCGGCTTTTCCGGCCTCTGCAACAATATCGGCTTCGCGTTGGTGCAATTTTGCATTAAGTACGTTATGCCTTATTTTGGAGCGTTTCAACATTCGGCTTAATAATTCAGATATTTCAACCGATGTAGTTCCAACCAAAACAGGTCGGCCATTATTAACAAGATCAACAATCTCACTGATTACTGCATTATATTTTTCACGCTTTGTTTTGTATACCAAATCTTCGCGGTCGTCGCGCACAATTGGTCTGTTGGTTGGGGTTACTACCACGTCCAGTTTATAAATATCCCATAATTCACCGGCTTCGGTTTCTGCTGTACCGGTCATTCCTGCCAGTTTATTGTACATTCTGAAATAATTCTGAAGTGTGATAGTTGCCATGGTTTGGGTAGCGGCTTCTACTTTCACGTTTTCCTTGGCTTCAATGGCCTGGTGCAATCCATCGGAATATCGTCGGCCTTCCATTATACGCCCTGTTTGCTCGTCAACAATTTTTACTTTGTTGTCCATAAGAACGTATTCATCGTCTTTTTCGAAAAGTGTGTAGGCTTTCAGCAGTTGGTTTATGGTATGTACACGTTCCGATTTTACTGCATAATCGCTAAGCATGGTATCTTTCTTCTTGAGTTTTTCACTATCGCTTAGTTCCGATTTTTCTATCTCGGCAATTTCCGAACCGATATCAGGAAGAATGAAAAAATTCTCTTCTGATAAATCTTTCGAAATAAGATCAATCCCTTTTTCTGTCAGGTCAATGGCATTGTTTTTTTCTTCGATCACAAAAAACAGCTCATCGGTAACCTTGTGCATGTTTTTCATGTTTTCCTGCATGTAAAAATTTTCGGTTTTCAACAGCAGGCTTTTGTTGCCTTGTTCGCTCAAATATTTGATTATAGCCTTGTTTTTTGGCAATCCTTTAAAAGCACGGAGTAATTGAAATGCACCTTTTTCTTCATCGTTTTTTGCAATAAGGTTTTTTGCTTCAACCAAAAGGCTTGTTACCAATTTTTGTTGGGCGTTAACAAGTTTTACAACTTTTGGTTTTAATTCCTGAAAGAGAGCTTCTTCTCCTTTGTTGTGCGAAACCGGCCCTGA
>JAYENH010000445.1:0-12135 GCA_034721995.1 Bacteroidota bacterium | reverse complement strand
TAGAGGAAGAAGCCTTAGAGCAAACCTTTAATTATGCCGATCAACAAAACTCTACCGAAAATCATATAATAATTTTCGACAGGGATAAAATAAAAAAAGAATGGCGCGAAAAGGTTTACACGAAAGAAGTAGATTACAAAAATAAGAAGTTTAAAATTTGGGGAATTTAGAAACAAATATTAAAGGAATAATTATGTCAAATCGATTTAAATATTGCCTTGCTATTGTAGCCTTTGTTTTTCCCTTGCTACATTTAACTACCATTGCACAAGGGCAACAAATCAGGATAGGAGTGTTGGCATTAAGAGGTCCAAGTGAAACTCTGCTTCGATGGGACCCAACAGCTGACTACCTTACTGACAAAATTGAGGCAGGGCAAATGACAATATCAAATACTAAAACCTCCCTTAACAAACTACTTGATGAGTTATATTCTTTTTTTAATCCTGATGCAATATCAAAAGGGCTGACATTAATATCATTCCCTACGCTTTTAATAGATGAAGCTACGATTTTTACTGATAATGAGAAGCTTCACGTAATACTATCGAATCTGATTACCAATGCCATTAAATACACCAAAAAAGGAAAAGTAGCTTTTAGTTATTTACTAAAAAACAGTTTCCTCGAATTCTTTGTAAAAGATACAGGTATTGGTGTACCCGAAGAAAGGCAACAAGCTATATTCAACCGTTTTGAGCAAGCCGACATTAAAGATACAAGAGTATTTGAAGGTGCGGGACTTGGCCTGGCTATAGCAAAGGCTTATGTTGAAATGCTTGGTGGCAGGATTTGGCTATCGTCTGAAGTAGGTAAAGGATCAAAATTCATGTTCACTATTCCCTTTAGAACGTAAGAGATTAAAGAATAAATAGAAAGAGATTAGCATTCAGCATAAAAATAGTTTAGAATCAAAAATATGGAAAATCAAAAAAAACAAATAAAAGTTCCGGTTATGGCCGAAGTATTTGAAGCAGGGAACAAACCCGAATTCCTGTTTTGGGTAGGCTGTGCCGGTGCATTCGACGACAGGTATAAAAAAGTAACACGTGCATTTGCAAAAATACTTGATTATTTGAAGGTTTCGTATGCTTGCCTTGGCCCGGAAGAAACATGTACCGGGGATCCTGCCCGCCGTGCTGGTAACGAAATGCTTTTTCAAATGCAGGCCATGACAAATATTGAGACTTTTGAAATGTATGAGGTTCAGAAAATAATTGCTATTTGCCCTCATTGCTACAATACTTTTAAAAACGATTATCCTGATTTGGGTGGAAATTATGAAGTAATACACCATACTCAATTTCTTCAGAACATGATTGAGAGTGGAAAGTTAAGGATTGATTCCGATATTTTCAAGGATAAAACCATTACATTTCACGACCCATGTTATTTGGGTCGCTCCAACGATGAGTATGATGCTCCCCGCTTTGTATTAAATTCAATTCCTTCAACAAATATTGAACTTAAACGAAACAAAAGCAATGCACTGTGTTGCGGGGCCGGTGGTGCCCAAATGTTTAAAGAAGCCGAAAAAGGCGATAAAGAAATATATACAGAACGCACCGAAGAGGTAATTGATTCGGGTGCAGATATTGTGGCCACAGCTTGCCCCTTCTGTATGGTAATGCTTACCGATGGCATTAAATATCAGGATAAAGACGAAGAAATTAAAAATTTGGATATAGCTGAAATTATTTCAACAGCACTTGAACTTTAAAAAATTTTTAACGCTGATTTTCGCGGAGTACACGGATTCCTGATATTTTTTAATTTGCGTTTTTCTGCATAAAGCTAAGTCAAGATAGAGAATATAAAAAAGGCCGGGAGTCAAACCCCGGCCTTTTTCAATCACGCATTTCAAATTTTAATGCAGAATGTTTATCTTACGAACAAAAGTGTCTTTATTCGTTTTCATCCTGATCATATAATTTCCTGATGGTAAATGTTCCCCATTAATTGTGAGTTGATGTTTTCCTTTCTGGAAATCTTTGTTGCAGATATTGGCAACAGTCGCTCCCAATACATTTAACAAATCTATTTGGACATTGCCGGCATCATTTAATATAAATTCAATAACAGTTTCTTCGCTAAAGGGATTCGGATAATTTGGTAATAACATATTATCTATGTCTTCAGAAACGTTTACAGAAATTTTCTCAGCAATGGCAATTGCATTTTCAGAATACTTGTCAGAGCCTTCTGCCCAGCTTACTCTGAGAATTTCTTCGGAGCCTGAATATTTATTCCAGAGCCTGATTTCGAAACTTTCACCTGTTGCAAAGAATTCCTGCTTATCTGTTATTATATTGTCGCCCCAAATTGTTATTGCAAGATTATCGCCAACATAAACCTCACTTCCTGCCAATTCGCCATATTTGTTGAATACCCCAATTTCATCTCCAATTTCAGGAGTTGTTGACCAGGCAGATTGTGGTATACCAATGGTCATATTGCTTCCTGTATTTATATTGCGCATATATTTTTGAGGTTTTTGATTTATTACCAATACCTTGCTTGTATTAGCTGTGTTTGGCGGATATGTTAAAGTGCTGGCACTAAATAAATTTATATGATATCCTTCGCCGGGGTTCATATTGCCAATTAAATTCAAACCAAAATATGGCCAATAAGTTTTTCCCTGTGAATTTTTTACCTGAGCAATTGAACCAACTATAGGACTCATCATTTCAACAATATTTGCTGCATCTTGCCTTAGATAAGCAATAAAACTCCATGAGGCAGGAATATTAATCGGAGTATTTTCAGGAACTATTATCAGGCCCTCGACATAAAGAGTATCATCAGTAAACATATTTACGTGATAACCTTCGCCAACAACAACATTACCAATTAAGTTGAGATTAAAGAAAGGCCACCAACTTTTTCCTTCACTATCTTTCACCATGGTAACGTTAGTAACAACATTTGCCATTAAAAGATCGATTGGTAAGATTGTAGGAATAATATTAAATGAAATAAAGCTCCAACCCATGCTTAATGGAACTGTTTGTGTAATGTTAGGATTAACAGTCAGGTACATAGAATCGATTCCTGTGCATCCCTGATAGTTGGTTACTGTAACAATATAATCGCCTTCTGTGATTGCCAGAATATTCATAGCAGTTTCGCCGGTATTCCACAAATAGCTAACATAACCGGGTGTAGCCGAAATTGTTGCTGTTTCACCTTCATTGATAGTAACATCCTGACCAACATCTACAAATGGAGGTTGTGGCTGTGTAAGGGTATATTCGCCCGTAATTGTACAAGCGTTTGCATCACTAATAGTTACACTAAAAGTCCCTGCTGCAAGTTGATTCGCAATTTGATCGGTTTCACCATTCGACCAGAGAAAACTATAAGCCGTTGTTCCGCCACTTACACTTGCTGTGATAGTTCCATTGTTACTTTCGAAACATGTTAGATTACTGCCTATAAGTGAAAGACTAAGAACTGTGGGTTCGCTTATGGTAACACACAATGTTTCAATGCAATTATTATCATCAATAACAGTAACACAGTATTGGCCTGGTATAAGATTATTAATAAAACCTGCACTTGCACCATTAGACCAATAGTAGGAATATGGATTTGTGCCACCTGATACAACAAGAACTATTTCACCATTGGCATCTCCATTACAAAGAATATCTGTTGATTGATATGCGATTAATAATTCATCAGGTTGAGAAATAATAAAACTTGCATCTGTTACACATCCATTATTATCAGTAACAGTAACAGAATAATTTCCTGGTGCAAGATTATCAACATCTTCGGTAGTTTCTGTATTCGACCATAAAATAGTGTATGGAGGTGTACCGCCGTAAATTGTTAAATCAATTGCTCCATCATCAAGGCCATAACAACTAACATCTGCCGTTGCGCCCGACGCTTGTAATAAAGGAGGTTCGTTTATTGTAAACGAAAGCATAATTGAATCGCCGGGTTGCGAACTCTGTTCAATTCCGGTAAGTGTTTCAAGACAGCTCATTCCATTATTTATGTATTGGCCGCCATTTGGAACAAATTGATTAACCATATATGTTGCAGGCAAATCGATTACTGTGCTGTCGCTCGATCTCCATATTTTCCATTTGAAATTCTCACCTGTTGCAAAACCATCAGTCATTCCACCTTGTGCACCCCAGGCAGCAACACTGGTTCCTACCCCTAACCAAATTTGATAACCACCACAAGCTAAATCACTTCCCTCGTTATAAAATGCACCAACGTAATCGCCATTTTCAATTGGCTGTCCATCAACTGCTATGACTTCTGTTGGAATAAATACAATATGGTTTTGACCGGTATTGGTAAATGTCCAGCTAAAAGCCCCACTGGAAGGAATGCTTGAGTCATAAACTGTAACATCGTAGTTTCCTGCGCAAAGGCCTGTAATATCTGAATTACTTGAACCATTCGACCAATTGTAATAATATGGTGATATGCCACCTCCTGCTGTTAAATGTATTTCGGCATCGCAATCGCCATTGCAATCTAATTCGATAATTGAATAATCGGCACCAAGAGGTTGGGTAATTTCTATTGTTTCGATAAGCAGACAATTGTTTGTATCAGTAATACTAACAGTATAAGTTCCTGCCGGGAGATTCATTAAATCTTTAGTTGATTCCCCATTCGACCATACATAAGAATATGGCGATGTTCCACCGGAAACTGATAAATAAATTGCACCATCGCTTAAGCCATAAGCACTTACATTTGTTACATTAAAGCTTGCTACAAGGGCAGTTGGCTCAAATACTTCGGCACTTGCTGTTGCTGTACATAATTGAGAATTGGTAACCGTGAGTGTATAAACTCCTGCATAAAGATTATCAATATTAGTAGTTGTTTCGCCATTTGACCAAATATATTGATCTGCTGTTCCGCTAACAATTGTACTTGTTATTGTCCCGTCTGTACTTCCAAAACATGAAGCATCGGTTGCCGAAAGACTAACAATAAACTCTGTTGGATTATATATTTCGACACAAGCACTTGCCTGACAACCATTAGCATCGGTAAGAGTTAGGCAATAAGTTCCTGCATAAAGATTATCAATTTGATAAGTGGTTTCGCTATTGTTCCACGAATAATTATATGGTGTGGTACCTCCTGTTATATTTGCTGAAATTGCTCCGGTATTTTCGCCAAAGCAAACAGGATTAATTGATGTGAAAACAATTCCTAATGTGGCTGGTTCAGTAATCACAAGCTCAATAGTTGCCTGACAATTATTCTGATCGGTAACAGTTAATGTATAAGTTCCTGCCGGTAAATTCGATAAATCTTCGCTGCTTGCACCATTCGACCACGAATAGCTATAAACGGGAGTACCTCCTGAAACTGAAACATTAATAGAGCCATCGCTACCTCCACTACATGAAACATTTGTTTCTTGATAAGTGGCTGATAATTCATCAGGTTGAGAAATAATGAAACTTGCATCTGTTACACATCCATTATCATCAGTAACAGTAACAGAATAATTTCCTGCTGCAAGATTATCAACATCTTCAGTAGATTCGGAATTCGACCATAAAATAGTGTATGGAGGGGTGCCGCCGGAAATTGTTAAATCAATTGCTCCATCATCAAGGCTATAACAACTAACATCTGCCGTTGCGCCCGACGCTTGTAATAATGGAGGTTCGTTTATTGTAAACGAAAGCATAATTGAATCGCCAGGTTGCGAACTCTGTGCAATTCCTGTAAGTGTTTCAATACTGCTCATTCCATTATTTAGATATTGTCCTCCATTAGGAATATATTGATTGATCGTGTATGTTGCGAGCATATCGACAATTGTACTGTCTCCTGATCGCCATATTTTCCATTTGAATTCTTCACCCGATGCAAAACCATCATTCATGCCACCTTGCGCACCCCAGGCAGCAATGCTGGTTCCTGTTCCTGCCCAAATCTGATAACCTCCACAGACCAAATCATTACCTTGATAAAAAAATGCGCCTAAGTAATCGCCATTTTCAATTGGCTGACCATCAATAACAACTGTGCCTGCTGGAATAAAAATAATATGATTTTGCCCCGTATTGTTATATGTCCAGCTAAAAGCCCCACCGGAAGAAATGCTCGAATCGTAAACTGTAACATCGTAGTTTCCTGCGCAAAGGCCAGTAACATCTGAATTACTTGAACCATTAGACCAATTGTAATAATATGGTGATATGCCACCTCCTGCGGTTAAATGTATTTCGGCATCGCAATCGCCATTGCAATCTAATTCGATAATTGAATAATCGGCACCAAGAGGTTGGGTAATTTCTATTGTTTCGATAAGCAGACAATTGTTTGTATCAGTAATACTAACAGTATAAGTTCCTGCCGGGAGATTCATTAAATCTTTAGTTGATTCCCCATTCGACCATACATAAGAATATGGCGATGTTCCACCGGAAACTGATAAATAAATTGCACCATCGCTTAAGCCATAAGCACTTACATTTGTTACATTAAAGCTTGCTACAAGGGCAGTTGGCTCAAATACTTCGGCACTTGCTGTTGCTGTACATAATTGAGAATTGGTAACCGTGAGTGTATAAACTCCTGCATAAAGATTATCAATATTAGTAGTTGTTTCGCCATTTGACCAAATATATTGATCTGCTGTTCCGCTAACAATTGTACTTGTTATTGTCCCGTCTGTACTTCCAAAACATGAAGCATCGGTTGCCGAAAGACTAACAATAAACTCTGTTGGATTATATATTTCGACACAAGCACTTGCCTGACAACCATTAGCATCGGTAAGAGTTAGGCAATAAGTTCCTGCATAAAGATTATCAATTTGATAAGTGGTTTCGCTATTGTTCCACGAATAATTATATGGTGTGGTACCTCCTGTTATATTTGCTGAAATTGCTCCGGTATTTTCGCCAAAGCAAACAGGATTAATTGATGTGAAAACAATTCCTAATGTGGCTGGTTCAGTAATCACAAGCTCAATAGTTGCCTGACAATTATTCTGATCGGTAACAGTTAATGTATAATTTCCTGCCGGTAAATTCGATAAATCTTCGCTGCTTGCACCATTCGACCACGAATAGCTATAAACGGGAGTTCCTCCTGAAACTGAAACATTAATAGAGCCATCGCTACCTCCACTACATGAAACATTTTCTGTTTGTGCTGATAATTGCAATTCGGCAGGCTCGGTTAATGGAATATTGAACATAACAGAATCTGGATGCAATACCGTAGGCATAGCTCCTATCAGGGAGTTTAAAGCACTAACTCCATTTCCTGCATATTCGCCCAGATGAGTGAAGCCTGCAGCATAAGTTGCTACCATATCAACTATAATACTATCGGAAACCCTCCAAACTTTCCAGATAAAGGTTTCGCCATTTGCAAAACCATCGTTCTGGCCTGCTTGTGCCCCCCAGGCAGCTACTGCTGTTCCATTGGTAGTCCATGGAGAATAACCGCCACATGCTAATGTACCGGCAGAGTTATAGAATACTCCAACAATATCGCCAACTTGTATAACCTGTCCATCGATTAAGGCAGTGTTTTGAGGAACCATAATCAGGTGATTGTTTCCTGTATTTGTGTATGTCCAATCGAATAAGGTTCCTTCAGGTGCTGAAAAGTTAGAATCAAAAACAGTGAGTAAATAATTATCTGCACACAATTGATCAATAAGGATAGATGTTTCGCCATTCGACCATTGGTATGTGTAGGGTGAAATCCCTCCACTAACAGTAACTTCAATGCTACCATTACAAACGCTATAGCAGGATATTGGACTTGTTGTAACTGTTCCATATAAGGCATTAATAACAGGAGGTTCGGTAATTGTAAAACTACCACTTTCAGAACAAGCATTATTATAAACTACATCAACAGTATATGTACCTGCACACAATGCTGAAATATCTTCATCTGTGCTATTGTTCGACCATAAAATTGAATAAGGAGTTGTTCCTCCCGATATTGTTAAGTCGATATATCCATCGCAGGCAGCGTTGCTACTTACACTATAACCACTATAATTAGATATGATACTTTGGATTTGTAATTGGAGAGGTTCTGAAACTGTAAAACTCAATATTACTGTTCCGGTAGAACTATCGCTTACAGTTACATCATAATTACCTGCACATAATGAAGATAAATTTTGTGTAGTTGCTGAGTTCGACCATAAATAACTGTATGGAGGAACGCCATCATTTACTGTTAAGTTGATTGAACCATCGCAGTATCCATAACAAGTAACATCTGCAACAACTCCCGATGCAGCCAATGGATCAGGGCCTGCCGGTTCAGTTAAGATAAATGATATAGTTTCCTGGCAAGAATTATTATCAAGAACCGTAACCATGTAAGTTCCTGCACCAATATTTGAAAGATCCTGAGTTGTTGCACTATTTGACCATAAATAAGAATATGCTGTAGTTCCTCCGCTTACGGAAACATCAATACTTCCATCGGCAGCTCCGTTTGTACTTACAGAAAAACCTGAGTAATCAGAAACAACACCTGAAACAGATAATTGTGTAGGTTCGGTGATTGTAAAACTCAAGTATATTTCTGCAGACCCGGAGGAAGTATAAGTTCCCGACAAGGTTTGTAAACCACTCATCCCGTTAACCGAATACTGGCCCTGGCTCGGAAGTACTGTCATGTATGTTGCAGCCATATCAATAATTGCCCCATCAGAGGCCTTCCAAACCTTCCATACAAAATTTTCATTATTAATAAATCCATCTTTATCCGGGGTAAAAGTATCATCCCCCATAGCTGCAACCGTAGTAGTTGCCCCTGTCCAGATTCTGTAACCACCACATTCCAATGTGCCCCCATCGTCGTAAAACACTCCAATACAATCGCCAATTTCTATCAGATTGCCATTAATAGTAACAACTCCCGGCTGAATAGCAATGGTATGGTTTATTCCGGTATTTGCATAAGTCCAGGGCATTGTAGAACTACTCGATCCTGTTTCGGTAACAGTAACCGCAAAATTACCGGCACATAAGGAATTCAAATCCTTAGTAATTGCACCATTCGACCATAAAAAAGAATATGGTGTAGAACCACCCGTAATTGTAAGGACAATTGAACCATTGCAATCACTATTGCATGATACGTTGTTTGTTGTTCCTGATCCGGTTAAGGCTTGGGCCGATAACAAATTGCTTGTAGCAAAAAACAATAATAACCCAAATGCAGTGTTTAAAAATTTACGTTTCATAATTATCCTAAAAATTAAATTATTTAAATAATATTTTTGCGTCATACTCCCCCTCTGTATAAATACCCACGGAAAGGTAACCCCATAAATACAGGTAGACACAATTTATTGTAACGAAATAATCTTACAATGGTTTGCTTTTTATTGACTTTTTTTGCAACTATATAGATAAAATTCAAATAAACGTAGTTTGGTTGTTTTTCAACTACCATATAGTTAAGCATTAAGCTGTTGATTGAAACAGGCTACATTAAACCCGCGGGTACGAGACTGTAAAGAAGAGGAACGAGGGGCTTTTGTCCCTCTGCCCAGGTTCACAACCGGAAAAGCATGGCTTGTAATTAGTCCATTTTGAAGTATGTAAGACTGACCGCTAAATTGTTGAAATTCAAGGTTTCTAATGGTGTTTATGTAATATTCGGATAATAAATATTCCCATCATCTTCTTAAATATTTTGTGAGCTTTTATATGCAATTCTCAGCCACTTATAATTCGTTTTCAAAAAAAAATAAAAATTTTTGTCAGGAATGAAAATATCTCCGACTGTTTGATTGCAAAATGAAAATTGTTAAAAATAAAAAAAATGGCACAGAAAAAGAAAAAAATACTAAGTATTGCAGCAGTACTAATAATTGCCGGCTTGCTTGTTGGAGGAGGGATTGGCTTATATATGTTCAATATGCCTCATCGCGATGTTCAGGATTCGAGTTCGGACTTTTCCCTGACAAGCACTCAATTGGTAAATGAATATTTTACCAATTCAGCAGAAGCAAATGATAAATACCTCGCTGAAGATGGAGAATCAAAAATTCTGGAAATTACCGGGACAGTTGAATCTGTAGGCGAAAACTACAATGATCAAAAAGTTGTTTTATTGAAGGAGACAAATGACAAGGCTGGTGTCAGTTGTATATTTATTGCCGAATCGGGATCGAAAGCTGCAAAGTTAAAACCAGGCGAAACAATAACCATAAAAGGTGTAATAAGGTCGGGAGCTGCTTATGATGAAGACCTTGGGCTTTATGAGCATGTGATATTAGATAAAAGTGATATTGTATCAGGAAAAAAATAACAGACAGCAAATGGAAAACAGAGGCCGGAAAATAAAGACCGGAGTCGAAAAACTTTGGTCGTCCGGCTCATGTTTTATAAAAATCAAATAGGTATTTAGATATTTTAAATAAATTATTAATAACAATCAAATCAAATTAAAATGAAAAAGTCAAGTATTTTATTAAGCATTTTGGCAATAATGGTAACATTATCTGCATTTACTGTACCCGAAGGTAAACTGGTAAGTAAGAAAACACATATTAAATTCTTCTCGCACACGGCAGTAGAAGATATCGAGGCTAACAATAACGCATCAATAAGTACATTAGACCTTGCAACCGGGAATGTGGTTTTTTCGGTTCCTATGCAAAGTTTTGAGTTTGAAAAATCGCTGATGCAAAAACATTTTAACAGTAAAAAGTTTCTAAACACAAAAGCATTTCCTAAGGCTAAATTAAAAGGCCAAATTACAAATCTATCTGAGATTGATTTCTCGAAGGACGGAACGTATAAAGCTACTGTTAAGGGTGAACTAAGCATAAAGGGTATTACAAAACAAATTGTTGAATCTGGTACTATTACAGTAAAGGGCAGCACAATTGAAGTAGAGAGTAGGTTTAATATCACACTTGCCGATTACGAAATTATATTTGTAAAAGGAAAACCATCCTCGAACATTGCTAAAACTGTTGAAGTTACTATGCACGCACAATATCAAAAATAATAAAAGCAATTAATGTAGGGATTTAGGTTAGGGGTAGAAGTCAGTTGGTTGAAGAGAAAAAGTTTTATTCTTTAACCTTCTGGCTTCGATTTCAAAACAAAGGTCAGCAGTTTCTGATATTGTTAAAAATATACCTTAGGAGAATGAGCACTTCAAAAGAAATGTCGTTTATAAGTTTGATAAGGAGCATGAAAATTTTTATTGTAATGATTTAAGAATTATGAAGAGAATGTTTTTTTCGGGCTTTATTTCTATACTAATTAGCTTAGTATTAATTGAATTTCAATTCCCTTTTTCAGATCACATCTTGTTTAATATTGGGCGAAGTATTAATGCTGATGAAATTAATTATTATGTTAATCAGAAAAAAGACGGAACGCTTAACGAAAAAGAACCAATTTCGATTTTTTGGATAAAGCGAACTGCGGACAACAGACTTGAGCCAATTACATGGATTCAGGAAAATTTCTCTTACGGCCTGGAATTCATAACTACAACATCTGTTTCAGCAAAGTTCCAATTTGTTTCTTATGGAAAAAGAACTTTCGAATTAAAGAAAAACACGAAGGGTGATTATAGTGTTTTTACCATTTCGGGAAATAAGGAAGTTGAAGTAAAACGGATATTTGTTCAAATTGACGGTGGAACTTTTTGGTTTCCGAAAATTACAAAGGTCGAACTTCATGCTAATATTGCAGGAACCAACAACAGGGTAATAGAAATAATAAATCCATAAAAACATTACTAATGAAAACTGATTTACCGGCACATTTTCAGAATCTTATTCTTGACATAGTTGGGGCAGGCAAGATGGATAACAATTTAATAACAGAAATTGTAAAATCCAATAAGTTATCGGAGAAGGATATAAATTCTTTCACAACATTTAATCACATCAACAGCGAAAGTTATGGCCGTAAGCTGATTTTTGATAACGGAAATTTCAAAATCCTTTTAATGTCGTGGAAAGCTGGAGACTTTACAGCTATCCACAACCATGGCTATACCGAGTGGGGTTGTGTTTATTTCTTTGGCGAAGCTACAAACCGTTTGTACGAGATTGATAATGATGAGCTAAAAGTAGTTCAGAAAGACAATTTCCACCATGGCGAAATTGCATCGGTATGTGGC
>JAYENH010000444.1:0-2886 GCA_034721995.1 Bacteroidota bacterium | reverse complement strand
ACTGGCAAACGGAACGGCAGTTTTGCCTTTACGCACTAACATTAAACCACCCGACGGATTGGCATTATACATGCCGGCTTATTTAAAAGGCATGGGTGCATTGGCCTGTAAAGTTGTAACTGTGTACAAAAACAACCCGGCTAAATTTAACATTCCCACAACAATAGGAAAAGTATTGGTGCAAGATCCGGCAACCGGCGATGTGGTTTGCATTATGGATGGCGGGTTTTTAACTGCCGTAAGAACAGGGGCAGTAAGTGGCGTTGCTACAAAATACTTAGCCCGCGAAGATGACAATCAGGTAGCCGGGATTTTCGGATCGGGAGTTCAGGCAAAAATGCAAATTTGGGCTGTTGCCGAAGCAAGGAAATTATCGAAAGCCATTGTTTACGATTTATCAGATAAAGCTGCCAACGATTTTATTAGCGAGATGAGCAAAAAACTAAATCTGGAAATCGTTAAAGCCAAATCGCCCGATGAAGTTTTACAAGCAGATATTATTTGTACGGCCACATCATCTCCTACTCCCATTTTCGATGGAAGCAAGGTAAAAGCTGGTACACACATAAATGGCATTGGCAGCCACACACCTAATGCCCGCGAACTTGATACAGAAATTGTAAAACGCTCGAAATTTATTGGCGATTCGCGAGAAGCTTGTTTTAGCGAGGCCGGCGATATCATTATTCCGGTTAACAATGGCGAAATTGCCGAATCGCATTTTTATGCAGAGCTTGGCGAAATAATAATTGGCAAAAAAGCAGCAAGGGCAAACAATCAGGAAATTACACTTTTTAAATCAAACGGCCTTGCAATACAAGATGTTGCCACTGCCAAACTGGTTTACGACAAAGCCCTCGCAGCAGGTATCGGGGTAAATGTGGAAATTTAGAAATTGAAAATTAGAACCAAGGGAGTTTACCCAATTGGGCATACGACAAATTTTACCTGACAAAATATTATTTAATGATAGTAAAAGGATATTTGTCGTACGCCCATCCAATTTATACAAATTAGTGTTAATCATATATTTCGTATTGATTCATAGAATTCATGGAAAAATTTTAAAAAGATGAACAAGAAAAATTTGCTTTTTATATTGCTGATTTTAATATCGGTTTATGGATTTTGTTATACGGGCGAAGTTGTTAAAAAGATTTCTTGTCCGGCAAAGCATTCAACAGGGCTTACTTTCGATGGAAAAAACCTTTGGATGGCCGACCGCGAAACAGACAAAATATATTGTATCGATCCTGCAACAGGGAATGTTTTACGGCATATTGAATCGCCGGCTTACTGGCCAATGGGTCTGGCCTGGGATGGCACTAATCTGTGGAATGCCGACATACGAGGACGATCGGACATAGCAGAAAACTACGATGGCATGATCCATAAAATCGATCCCGAAACCGGCAATATCCTAAAAACCTTACAAGCACCATCGACTTGCCCACGCGGCTTGGCATGGGATGGGAAATACCTTTGGTGCTGCGACAACCGAAGCGATAAAATCATTCAATTCAGTACCAAAGACGGAACAACAATAAATTCATTCCCATCACCATCGTCAAATCCACGGGGGATTACTTTCGATGGGAAATACTTATGGGTGTCGGATCCAACTAAAGATGAAATATACATGATTGACCCGGCCACGGGATTTGTAATAATAATTGCATCGGCACCGGGGCCATATACTCGTGGAATAACTTTCGCCAACGATCATCTATGGACTACCGATTTTGAAACCAACCTGATTTATCAACTTAAAATAACGGGTGACAAAAAGTTTTTCAGAAGCAATCCTGAAAAACACAGAGTAGTTTATCGCCATAAAGTTGAAAATTTTGGTCCCGGAACAGCCCTTTCGATCGATGTGCAATTTGCTTTGCCCGAAAACAGGGCAAACCAAGAACTTTTATCTGAAATCAATTATAACAAAACACCTGAAATCCTTGTCGATCAATGGGGTCAAAAAACGGCTCATTTTGCGTATACAAATTTAAAATCGGGCGAATCGGCCTATTCCGAAATGACTGTTGAGTTTATGACTTATGATGTACGGTATTTTATTTTTCCTGAAAAAACAGGTTCGCTTGACGAAATACCTTTAGACATCAAAAATAAATATTTGAAAAATAACGAGAAATATCAAACCGACAATCCTATTATTCAGCAAACAGTAAAAGAGGTAGTTGGCAACGAAACAAACCCTTACTGGATTATGCGAAAGATTAACCGGTTTTTAATTGATCATTTACATTATCTAATGGATGGTGCCTGGGATACAGCCCCGACAGTGATTACCAATACTCACGGTTCTTGTTCGGAATATACTTTCACTTTTATTGCATTGTGCAAAGCGGCAGGGCTTCCGGCACGTTATGTTGGCGCAACATGGATGAGAGGTGAACAGTCGAGCATCGACGATGTTTTTCATCGCTGGCCCGAAGTTTATTTGCCCTATTATGGATGGATACCTGTCGATCCAACCCGCAGCGATCGTGTATCGCCACGCGATAAGGCATACCCCATTGGACTGTTGTCGAATAAAGCTTTAATTACAACACAAAGTGGTGGTGGTAGCAAAACTATGGAATGGGATTATAATTCGTCCGAAAGCTTCTCAACCGAACCAAAAACCAATTTGAACATACAGCGTTTTGCCGATTGGGAAGTGGTTGCAGATTGATGGTAATAAGTCTTTCGAAAAACAGACATTTCCTTTCAGAGGTTAAATAGTAACTCTTAGAAAACCTATAGTTCTTCGATGTATTCTTTTAAACCTTCCGAGATATAAATTTTGTAACCACCATTGCCATCATCGGCAATCAAATACACATCTAATTCGGGACGAGAACCAACAAATTCGCGGGTTTTGTCGAA
>JAYENH010000443.1:0-2887 GCA_034721995.1 Bacteroidota bacterium | reverse complement strand
ACTTAGACACACTGAGTAGCGATCGACTATATGTACATTGGGAAGTTTGTTTATTTTGAAATGCACCATCAGCCATTTTTCCCAATTCAATTTTTTAAAAGAAAAGGCTAACATTCCCAGATATTGCTTTACTTTTCGGCTTCGGATATTATTATGCAGGTCGATAATGTAATCGAAATGTTTGTACTTTAACTTGTTCAGCAATTCGGGCATATTATTGTCAAGTGCATGTACCTCATAAATATAAGGATTGGCAGTTAAAGTTGCAGCATATTGTTTTTTTGTGAGATAATGTACTTCCGCACCCTCGACTTGTTGTTTAAGGTGTCGCAACACTGGCGTTGTAAGCACAATATCGCCAATGGAACTAAAACGTATTACAAGAAATTTTACCACCTGACAATTTATGATTGATTATTTACGATTGATTATTGATAAAATTTTCCAATCCCCTATTTCAAAATAGAGATTTCGCCTTCTAAACCGTTTCGGCAAGTATTATAACTTTGTTGTCGGCCGATTCGATTACCCCTCCACCAATGTCGAAAGAAAACTCTTTGTCTTCGCTATCAATAATGCGCACTTTACCTTTGTTTAAGCTCGAAACTATTGGCGCGTGGTTGTTCAATATCTCGAACGAACCGTGGCTGCCGGGTAACTGGGCCAATTTTACTTCGCCTGAAAAAATCTTTTTATCGGGAGTTACAATTTCTAAAAACATCTTGTTTTGCTTGAATCAGTATAATTATTCTTTTGCATCGGCAATCAATTTTTCGCCTTTCTTAATGGCTTCTTCAATTGTACCAACAAGGTTGAATGCTGCTTCGGGATATTTATCCACTTCGCCATCCATAATCATATTAAAACCTTTTATGGTATCTTCGATTGAAACTAAGCAGCCTTTGAGGCCGGTAAATTGCTCGGCTACATGGAATGGTTGCGAAAGGAAACGTTGAACCCTGCGGGCACGGTGAACAACTAATTTATCTTCTTCCGATAATTCGTCCATACCAAGAATCGCAATAATATCCTGCAATTCCTTGTAATGTTGAAGAATCTCTTTTACCTTGTGGGCAGTATTGTAATGCTCTACACCAACTATATCGGGAGTTAAAATCCGAGAGGTAGAGTCCAATGGGTCAACAGCAGGATAAATACCAAGTTCCGAAATTTTTCGGTTTAAAACGGTGGTTGCATCTAAGTGCGAGAAAGTTGTGGCAGGGGCAGGGTCGGTAAGGTCGTCGGCAGGTACATAAATAGCCTGTACCGAGGTAATTGAGCCATGTTTTGTCGAGGTAATCCGTTCTTCCAATGCGCCCATTTCTGATGCTAAAGTAGGTTGGTATCCTACCGCCGATGGCATTCTTCCGAGCAAAGCCGATACTTCTGATCCGGCTTGTGTGAAACGGAAAATATTATCGATAAAGAAAAGGATATCGCGACCTCCGCTTTTTTCATCTCCATCGCGGAAATTTTCTGCAATAGTCAACCCCGAAAGGGCAACCCTTGCACGTGCTCCGGGAGGTTCATTCATTTGACCAAAAACAAGTGTTACTTTCGATTTTTCAATTTCTTTAACATCTACTTTCGATAAATCCCAACCACCTTCTTCCATACTCTTCTTAAACTCTTCGCCGTAGGTCATAACATCGGCTTCGAGCATTTCGCGGAGTAGGTCGTTGCCTTCGCGGGTACGTTCGCCAACACCGGCAAAAACAGAAAGCCCGTCGTAAGCTTTTGCGATATTGTTCATCAATTCCTGGATAAGAACAGTTTTTCCAACACCGGCACCACCAAATAAACCAACTTTTCCACCTTTAGAGTATGGCTCGATAAGGTCGATAACTTTAATCCCTGTGAAAAGGACTTCAGATTCGGTCGATAACTCTTCGTAGGTTGGAGCCGGTCGGTGAATCTTGTATCCTCCATCTTTGTTAATTGGGCCAATTCCGTCGATTGCATCGCCGGTTACGTTTAACAAACGGCCTTTTACCTGATCGCCGATAGGCATTTTTATAGGTGAGCCTGTTGCAACTACATCAAGCCCCCTCGACAAACCATCGGTGGAATCCATTGCGACTGCACGAATTGTATTTTCACCAATATGTTGCTGACATTCAAGAACTAAAACCGAACCATCGGCACGAGTGATTTCTAATGAATCGTAAATTTGTGGCAACTCACTGCCTTCCTGTTCAAAACTTACATCTAATACAGGCCCGATTATTTGCTGAATTTTACCAATGTTTTTCGACATATATGAATTATTTATTTTCTATTGAATTGAAAACCTAAGCTTTCATATTAAAAATTGCGCAAATTTAAAACTTTTTCAATTAATATTATATAATGTGTATATATTTATAATTGCTTCAATAAATTGGGAATTTGATACTTGATAATCAGTGAAATAAGCTAAGAAATGTACGAGAAGTTATTAGGTATGAAATATTATTTCTTGCGTGATGTAGTAAAATTTACCATTTCGATGAGGGCAGTTTTTGCCTGGCTATCCGGAAAGTTTTTCAAAAGTGCTATTGACTTGTTACGGTACTCTTCCATTTTTTGGGTAGCATATTCAATGCCTCCATTATTTTTTACAAACCTGATTACTTCATCTACTTTTTTTGTTTCGTTGTTGTTTCTTTTTACCAAACGGATGACATGTCTTTTTTCACTACCTGTAGTATTGTTCAAGGCATAGATCAAGGGAAGTGTCATTTTTTTTTCTTTGATATCGTTGCCGGTAGGTTTACCTATCAACGAGTTTTTTTCATAATCAAACAAATCGTCTTTTATCTGAAAAGCAATACCCGCATTTTTGCCAAATTCTTTCATTATTTCGACTACCTGGTCGTTTGCGCCAACCGATTTTGCTCCACTTGCA
>JAYENH010000442.1:0-2888 GCA_034721995.1 Bacteroidota bacterium | reverse complement strand
CGACATTACCAATTTATTGTCAACTACCTTGCTCCATCGCCCCCTCGCTCTCTCGCCTTTTCGCACCTACCTTCTCGTCAAACTTTTAGGTATCCTTCCATTTTTTATCGATTCGGAACGAAGCCTGCGGCCTACGATGCGCTCGACCATATTACCAACTTCCAAAACTTTATCAATATCAAGTCCTGTGTCGATTCCCATTTCGTCCATCATAACTGCCATGTCTTCGGTACAAACCAAACCTACAAGACTTGGGTCTTTGTAGTAATACGAACCTGTTCCTGATACAGGAACCCCATCGACAAAATTTGCCGGTTGGCCGCCAATACCTCCAAATGCCGATTCGTAATTTGTCATACCTGCCTGAAGTGCGGCCAAAACATTTGCCGGCCCCCAGCCACGTGTAACATGGAAATGCACAATATGTTTTGCCGGATCCTGGAAGTGATCCATCAACATAGAAAAATATTTATATACCCGGTCGGGAGATGCGGAGCCATCGTGGTCGGCATGTTCAACGTCGGTAGCACCAATGTCTAACCAACGTTGCGAAAACTCAACTGCTTTCTCCATTTCGGTTGGACCTTCGATTGGGCATCCCCAAATAGTACTTACCGTACCATTAACTTTCATACCTGCATCCCTGGCTTTTGGTATCCATTCTTCGCACATTTTCCAGTAATCTTTGAGCGGTAGCCCCGAATTTGTCCGATGGTGCGATTCGCTGGTAGAAACCATTACAAGTATCCTGTCGGGACCCCAACCTTCCTTGCGGGCTTCAATAGCACGCTCAATAGCTCTTTCGCGAATTGTAACTGCTGTAAGTTTAACAGAGGGAAGCAAATCTTTTACTTTTTTGCTTTTCCTGATACCTTTAAATACTTCATCAACATCCCTAAACTGGGGCATGCCCTTGGGATTGCCAAAATTAGATACTTCCAAATGCTTAAAACCGGCTAATATAGATTGTTCCAATAACCATATTTTTGCCTCGGTAGGGATGAATTTCTCTTCGTGTTGAAATCCATCGCGAACTGTAATGTCGCCTATCTTTACTTTCTTCGGATAATTAAATTCTGCCATATTATTTTAGTTTTAATAAGTTCTGAGTTCAAAGTTCTGGGTTCAAATGTTTAGAGGTTAACAATTGAAGAATTAATTTGTTAATAGTGCCTTTTTTGTTAATCAGTAAATTGAATTCTATCGAAATAGGCCTTTCCAATTGTATCTGTCAATGGAAGTGTATATTCTGATTTTGATAATAATCCATGTTTTGCCAATATTTCAAACACATTTGAAAGATTTGAAGTTTTATTATTAGATAAATTTTTTGATTTATCGTCTAGTAACTTCTTAAGTGTATCAGTTATTGAGTTTTGTATTTTCATAATATTATATTAAAAAAATACTCTTGAATGAACAAATATTTTTGCTCCATGCCTCAAGATGTATTCAGTGATTAAATCATTATAATTTCTTATTAAGTCACGCAATTCTGTTTTCTTAGAATAATCTTCGATTTTAAGCTTTAAAATACCGGTAAGTGTATTTATTCCAATTGACCGACCGTGTGACTGCCACAAAGAATTATTGCCAAGTAATTTGGCAATTTCTTCCGCTCTTTCTTTCTTCTCTTCATTTGTAACAATTTTTCCCTTTGAATGTTTCTTCCAGTTTTTAAATTTATAATCAACCAACCAATCTTTTAATAAAGAAACTGTTAAATCCCTGGCCATTTCATAACTTCGTAACTCGGCTAAATCAATCTTTTGTAAGATTAAAAATTCAGCTTCAGTAAGTTCATCATTAGCTGATTTCTCAATCAATTGTTCGATTTTGTCTAAATATCCTAATGCAGGCACCCAGTTTTTTCCGTTAAAAACCTGAGGATCAATTGGGCCAAGTGATGAAGAGTAGTCCATGAATATTTTATCGCCTGACATACATAAAATTGTTCCTGCTGACATAGCATAGTCTGGAACAACAAAAAATACTTCTTTGTAATGAAACCTTATTATATTAACCATTTTTTCAACTGTTTCCGCACTTCCTCCTGGAGTATTTAATATTACTGTCAGCCTGTGCCTGTCAAATTCAGTATCTTTTTTAAGTTGTTCAATAAAGTCTCTAAAAGATTTTTCTAAAGAAGGATGGATTTCACCATAATGAAAAATTACATCAGAATTGAAATGCTTTTCCAATTCTCTCAACCTTTCATTTAAGGTTTCTTTTATTGTATCGTCAAAAATTTGTCTCACAGTTTACAAATGTAATAATTCTTTATTACTAAAAACAAAATTATTTTCTCATAGTTGAAATTCACTTACTTCACCTACCTCCCCCCTTTTTAGCTTTGTTTGCAGTAGCAGTATTAGCGAAGGAGGGTTTCGCCTTGTTCCTCTTAAACCTTCATCTCAGGGATGTCGCCTTCCACAATAAGGTTCGCATCTGTTGCATTAATAATTTCATCAACAGAAACTCCCGGTGCCCTTTCGAGTAATTTGAAACCTGCATCGGTAAGTTCGAGTACTGCCAGGTTTGTAACAATTTTTTTTACGCATTTTACTCCGGTAAGTGGCAAGGTACATTTTTTCAGTATTTTTGAATTACCGCTGCGATCGGTGTGCTGCATTGCTACAATAATATTTTTCGCTGCGGCTACCAAATCCATTGCACCACCCATACCTTTTACAAGTTTGCCCGGCACTTTCCAACTGGCGATATTGCCATTTTCGGCAACTTCAAAAGCACCCAGTACCGTAAGGTCGACATGCCCGCCCCGGATCATTCCAAAGCTTTCGGCCGAATCGAAAAACGATGCTCCATCGACATAAGTTACCGTTTGTTTTCCGGCATTAATCAAATCGGCATCAACATTTTCTTTTGTA
>JAYENH010000441.1:0-2889 GCA_034721995.1 Bacteroidota bacterium | reverse complement strand
GAAAAACTGTTTGAGAAAAAGAATATCCTTGTTGTTGACGACGACATGCGAAACCTTTTTGCCCTTACACAAATACTCGAAGATAAAGGCATGAGTGTACTGAAAGCCGAAGATGGTAAAAAAGCTGTGGATGCCCTCCAAAACGGACATAATATAGATTTGGTATTAATGGATATTATGATGCCTGTGATGGATGGATACGAGGCTATGCAAACAATTCGGAAACAGTCGAGATTTAAAAGCTTGCCTATTATTGCCTTAACAGCCAAGGCCATGAAAGAAGACCGCGAAAAGTGTATTTCAGCAGGGGCAAGCGATTATCTTACAAAACCCGTAAATGTCGATAAGTTATTATCGCTGATGCGGGTGTGGCTTTATA
Source organism: Bacteroidota bacterium (assembly GCA_034721995.1). Classification (GTDB taxonomy): domain Bacteria; phylum Bacteroidota; class Bacteroidia; order Bacteroidales; family M50B96; genus JAIOYV01. The sequence goes on along the minus strand of JAYENH010000441.1, from coordinate 2,510 downwards.
AATGATTATTGATGATTGATGATTGATGATTGATGATTGACGATTTATGATTTGCGATTGAATAATTACTAATGAAATTAGAAACTGAAGACTGGAGGCTGAGGGCTGAGGGCTGGAAAATATGAGAGAAAAACCAAAAATATTGATAGTTGACGACAGGGTGGAAAACCTTGTTGCACTGGAAACACTGCTTTCGGATTTTGATATCGAACTGGTGAGGGCTTTATCTGGTGCCGAGGCATTGACAAAAACATTTAATACTCAATTTGCTCTGGCTATAATGGATGTTCAGATGCCCGAAATGGACGGCTACGAAACAGTTACTCTGATGCGGCAGGCAAAAAGCACACGAAATCTTCCCGTAATTTTTGTTTCGGCTATTTATAAAGAAGATTTTCATGTAATTAAAGGGATCGAAACCGGTGCTGTTGATTTTATTGTTAAACCTATTATCCCCGAAGTTTTACGCGGAAAGGTAAAGGTGTTTCTCGATTTGTACAGATACCAGACTTCGCTCGAAGATTTGGTAAAAGAACGAACCGATCAACTACAGAAAGAAAGTACTAAACACAAAGAAACCACACGCAAATTCAAACTCGAAAAAGAGAAGGCAGAAGCGGCCACCCATTCAAAATCGTTATTTTTGGCCAGTATGTCGCACGAAATACGGACTCCGATGAATGGGATAATCGGTATGGCCAATATTTTGAAACAAACACCACTGAACGAAGAACAACGCGAATTTTTAGATATCATAAATATTTCGGGCAACAACCTGCTTACTATTATCAACGATATACTCGATTTCTCGAAAATTGAATCGGGCCAGGTTATGCTCGAAAATATCAACTTTAGTATTTACGATGAAGTAAACGATATTATTAAGCTGCTAAAATTGAAAGCATCGGAAAAAGGGTTAGATCTTTCATCTCACATCCATCCATCGGTACCAAAAATGCTTATTGGCGACCCAACCCGTGTGAAGCAAATTATTATCAACCTACTGAACAATGCCATAAAATTTACCGACAAAGGTTATGTGAAACTTGAAATATCGGTAAAAGAAGAACATAAAGAAAAAAACACACTTCTGTTTAAAATTATCGATACAGGAATTGGCATCAGCCAACAAGCAAAGAAAAACCTTTTTAAAGTATTTTCTCAGGCCGACAGAACTGTAACCCGAAAATATGGTGGCACAGGACTTGGCCTTGCCATTTCGAAAAACCTGAGTATTTTGATGGATGGCGAAATTGGTGTGGATTGCGAAGAAAACAAAGGATCGACCTTTTGGTTTACTGCAAAATTAGGCAAAACAAATGAGGAAAAAACTGAACCCAGTGAATCAAAAACCCAATCGGATCATAAAAATAACAAGAAACTTTCGGTACTGATAGCCGAAGACAACCCCATTAATCAAAAGGTAGCCATATACAATCTGGAGAAGTTGGGCCATTCGGTCGATCTGGCTATTGACGGGAAGGAGGCAGTCGAAAAATATCAGGAAAAAAATTACGATATTATTTTAATGGATATTTACATGCCCAAAATGAGCGGCGTGGAAGCCACAAGGAAAATCCGTGAAATTGAAATTATGAACAATGTAAAAAACAAAATCAGTATAGTTGCCGTAACAGCTAATGCGCTTAAAGGCGACAAAGAGAAATTTTTAAATGCACAAATGGACAATTATATCAGTAAGCCATTTAAAATTGATGATTTGGTTGAGGTATTGAATATTACGTGAGGGAGTGTAATAAATAGTAATTGATAAATAATAGATAATAAATTGAATAAAAGGTCAAAAATATTGATTGTTGATGACAAGATCGAAAATCTGGTATCATTAGAAACCATACTTGATATTTATGATGTGGAATTTGTGCGTGCTTTTTCTGGCATGGAGGCCCTTCAGCACACATTAAACAACAAATTTGCCCTTGCTATTATCGACATCCAGATGCCCGGAATGGACGGATACGAAACGGTTGAGCTGATGCGCCAATCGAAGGACACCAAATACTTACCGGTAATTTTTGTTTCAGCAATTTATAAAGACGATTTTTATATTGTAAAAGGCATAGAATCGGGGGCTGTCGATTTTATTTCAAAACCTATCAAGCCTGAAATACTTTCGGCTAAAGTGAAGAATTTTCTCGATCTGTACATTCATAAGAAAGAGCTTGAAGAAGTAATTAAAGAAAGAGAAAAAGCCAACAAGCAACTAAACGAGCTTATCCACAAACTCGAAAAAACCCAGGAAGAACTGCATCTTGCCAAAGATAAAGCCGAGGATGCAACAAGGACAAAATCTCTTTTCCTTGCCAATATGTCGCACGAAATACGAACCCCGATGAATGGGATAATAGGGATGACTAACATTTTGTTAGATACAGATTTGAATAAAGATCAACGCGAATTTGTTGATATCATCCAAATTTCGAGCAACAGCCTGCTTACCATAATAAACGACATCCTTGATTTTTCGAAAATCGAAGCAGGCCAGGTAA
>JAYENH010000440.1:0-2891 GCA_034721995.1 Bacteroidota bacterium | reverse complement strand
TTCGGTTTTTTCAAAAACAGCACGAGGATATGTCGAAGCAATCAATTATAAAATAGAAGAAGAGAAAATGGCAATTGTTCTTCAGGAAGTTGTAGGAACTCAGCATGGAGATGTTTTTTATCCTCATATTAGCGGTGTAGCACAGTCGCATAATTATTATCCTTTTGGCCATATGCAGCCCGAAGATGGTTTCTCGGTTCTTGCAGTTGGTCTTGGGAAATATGTTGTTGAGGGAGAAAAATGTTATCGCTTTGCCCCAAAATATCCTACAACCGAAAACCTGTCGCCAAAGGATATGTTTAAAAATTCGCAAACAGAATTTTTTGCCGTCGATATGAAGAAAAAAACAATAAACCTTCTTGAGGGCGATACCGCCGGATTGATTAGATTAGATATTGATGAAGCAGAAATGCATGGAACCTTAAAACATTGTGCTTCGGTTTATGATATGGACAATAACACAATTCAACCGGGCTTGGCTACGGCAGGTCCGCGAATAGTGAATTTTGCTAATGTCTTGAAATATAATTATATTCCACTCTCGAAAACTATCGAGGTTGTTCTTAATGTTGTAAAAGAAGCACTCGGTTCGCCGGTTGAAATTGAGTTTGCAGTAGATTTGAATAAAGATGAAAATTATAGGTCTTCTTTTTATTTACTTCAAATTAAACCTCTAATTGGAAATGCTTCGGATTATAATATTAATCTGGATAACATTGATAAGAGTAAATTATTACTTCATTCGGAAAAGGGAATGGGCAACGGTAAAATCAGCAATATTCAGGATGTGATTTATATTGACAAAAGTAAATTTGACAAAACACTGACTCAGGAAATGGCAAAAGAAATTGATGAAATGAATCAGAAAATGGTGAAGGACAATAAATCGTATTTGCTTATTGGACCGGGAAGGTGGGGCACGCGCGACAGGTGGATAGGGATTCCGGTAAATTGGCCTCAAATATCAAAAGCAAAAGTTATTGTCGAAACCAGTCTTGAAGATTTTCCGCTTGATGCTTCTTCCGGTTCACATTTTTTTCATAATGTTACTTCTATGAATGTGGGATATTTTTCAATTCAGCACTCAAATAACGAAACCGGGATATGTTGGGATGTTTTGGATAAACAAGAATTAATATCATCGGGCAGGTTTTTTAAACATATTCGATTTCAGAATCCTTTAACTATAAGAATGGATGGAAAGAAACAAATTTCGTTAATTACTTTTGATGATGTTGAAGATGTTTGATCCTGAAAAAAAAACATTACATTTTTTAACGAGTATATGTAAAATTTGAAAAAATAGAATAAACATGAATTATATTGAAGAAATATTAAGAAATATCGAACGACAAAATCCTAATGAAATTGAGTATTATCAGGCAGTCAGGGAGGTTCTCGAATCAATATCGGAAGTTGTGGAAAGCAATCCGCAATTTATTGATCATGGAATAATCGAACGATTGACCGAGCCTGACAGGATTTATATTTTTAATGTTCCCTGGGTTGACGATCAAGGAAAAGTAAAAGTGAATAAGGGATATCGGGTTCAGTATAATAATGCACTTGGGCCATATATGGGAGGTATACGGTTTCATCCAAATTTGAATTTAAGTATTTTAAAGTTTTTAGGATTCGAGCAGATTTTTAAAAACAGCCTCACCGGTTTGTCGCTTGGTGCAGCAGAAGGTGGAGCAAATTTCGATCCTCGCGGAAAGACAGATAGAGAGATAATGCGTTTTTGCCAGGCATTTATGCTTGAACTTTGGAAAGTTGTAGGTTCGGAAATAGATGTATCTGCCGGAGATATTGGTGTTGGAACACGAGAAATTGGCTATATGTATGGAATGTATAAAAAAATTACTCGCGAGCATTCAGGTGTTTTTACAGGTAAAGGCGTTCAATGGGGAGGGTCTCTCTCTAATTCTGAGGCTCCGGGATATGGTGCTGTCTATTTTGTAAATGAAATGCTAAAACAAAAAGACGAAAGTATTGAAGGTAAGCGAGTTGCTATTTCGGGATTTGGGAATGTAGCTTGGGGAGTTGCAAAAAAAGTTCATCAGTTGGGCGGAAAAATAATTACTATTTCAGGGCCGGATGGATATATTTATGATCCCGATGGATTTGACGAAGAAAAGATAGAATATATGCGTGAGTTACGTGCCTCGAACCAGGATTTGGTAAAACCATTTTCGTTTGAGTTTATCGGAACTCAGTTTTATCAGAATAAAAAGCCGTGGGAAGTTCCGTGTGATGTTGCAATTCCTTGTGCAATTCAGTACGAGCTGGACAAAAAGGATGCACATGATTTGCTAAAAAATAATTGCTTATGTGTTGCAGAAGGTGCAAATATGCCTGCCACGCCAGACGCAATCGAAATATTTTATGAGAATAAAGTTTTATTTGCTCCCGGAAAAGCAGTTAATGCAGGAGGTGTTGCAGTGTCGGGTTTGGAAATGGCCCAAAATGCAATGAAACTCATGTGGAGTGCCACGGAAATTGACAATCGTCTTCAAGTAATAATGAAAGATATTCATACAACTTGTGTGCAATATGGCGATGACGATGGATATATAAATTATGTAAAAGGTGCAAATATTGCAGGTTTTATCAAAGTTGCTTATGCAATGATTGATCAGGGAATTATTTAGTTACTGCAAGCACTATTTCAGAACTCGCGACTTTTTAATTTTAGCCACAAAATAACCGCAAATAAAGAATCAAATTTTTCCGCCGTATTTAGTTGAATTTATCTTTGGATTCCTTTAATTATTGGATTATCATACTTCAAACAAACCACGACTCCGTAGGAGTCAGATATTTATAGAAGTAATTGGCGAAACATTTTAAAGCTCCGGTAGGAGCGACATATTGGGCAAAGTCGAATCTTA
>JAYENH010000439.1:0-2892 GCA_034721995.1 Bacteroidota bacterium | reverse complement strand
CAGCAAAAAATAAAAGAGAGCAGCCAAAAGCGCGATATGATGATTGCCCAACGCCGAGAAATCTTGCTTGGCACAAACCAGTACCCGAACTTTTCTGAAGTGATAGAGAAAGAACTTCCCGATGGATTGTTTACACGCCAGGATAGCTCGAAAGAAGAAATCATTGCCGAACCATTGCACCCTTACCGCGGAGCACAGGCTTTCGAATTGTTACGCTACACTACCGATAAATTCAGTAAAAACAATCCACGCCCGAAGGTTTTTATGATACCAATGGGCAACCTGAACATGCGGAAAGCACGAGCCAGGTTTGCTTGCAATTTCTTTGCCTGCGCCGGTTTCGAGGTAGTTGACAATATTGGTTTCAAAACTGTTATCGAAGCTGTTGCTGCTGCCAAAAAAGCAAAAGCCAATATTGTTGTGGTTTGTAGTTCGGACGATGAATATGCTACAATTGTTCCTGAAATAAACAAACAGCTTGGCAACGATGCCATCCTTGTAGTTGCCGGCGCGCCTGCTTGCATGGACGATCTGAAAGCTCAGGGCATTGAGAATTTCGTCCATGTAAAAGTTAATGTTTTGGAGGAGTTGAGGAGTTATCAGGGATTGCTTGGAATTTAGTATTATTGGGCAACCAAAAACTGTAAATACTATTGGGAAAATGAAAATAAAAAAGATTACACTATAATAAGATTGCCCAATGAGTAAGATTGTAAAGATATATTTCGAAGGCAAAAAGGGGAGCCATGATTTTGACATCCTGGAAAAAGTTATTTATGGTTTACCTTCAGTGCAAATCGAACCTATTGGGAGTATTAGAGGGGCAGGAGAAATTATCCAATACAAAGAAAACGAAATTGTAAAATCTGATTTTAAAAATCTTTTTCGCGACCGTGATTTTGATATGCCTATTCCTATGGAACCAATCTTAGAACAAGATGAAAATAGAACATATTGTTATTTTTCATATCGAAATACTATTGATAATTATTTGTTTGAACCCAAATGCTTCTATTCGTTTCTAAAAGAAAATAAATTAATTGAAAGTAAACTTTAAAATATAACTGTACTAACCATAAAAATCTGCAAGGGTATATAAAAAATGACTGTTAAGGAAATTTGCAATATTATCGGAAAAGGTGAAGGCCGTAAAACTGAATTTAAAAAATGCCGGAACCAGCTACCAAATAATCTGTTCGAAACAATTTGTGCTTTTCTGAATACAAATGGAGGAACTGTGATATTGGGCGTTTCGGATGATGGAAAAGTGCAGGGTATCGACACGGAAAAAATAAATAAGATTAGAAAAGAAATTGCAAACTTATCAAATAACAAGCAAAAGCTCGATCCTGTTTTTATGCTTTTTCCAATAGGCCTCGAAATTGATGACAAGCAAATAATTGTAATTGAAGTTCCTAAAAGTTCGATGGTGCATAAAACCCATAACGAAGTTTTTGTAAGAAATGAAGATGGTGATTACAAAGTCGCCCAATTGGAAAAGATAGCAGAGATTGTTTTCAGAAAGAAGAATTACTTTAGTGAACAAACCGTGTACCCTAACGTTATTTTTGCCGATTTTAATCTTGATTTGATAAAAAGGGCAAAAAATCTTATCAGGTCAAATAATAGCGAACATCATTGGTTGGAGCTTAACGACCAGGAATTTCTTGTCAGGGCGGGATTCTATAAAAAAGATGATGATGGAAAAGAAGGCTATACTTTAGCTGCCATTTTGTTTTTCGGGACTGATATATTAATTCATTCTATTTTTCCGGCCTATAAATTTGATGCCCTCCTACGAAAAGACAATGTCGATAGATACGATGACAGATTAACCGTAAGGACCAACCTGCTCGATGCTTATGATTTGTTAATGGGGTTTATCGAAAAGTATGTCAACGATCCTTTTTATCTCGAAGGAACCAAACGGATTAGTCTGAGGAGTAAGATATTCAGGGAATTAGTTGCCAATATTATTGCCCATCGCGAATATCTTAACGCAAGCCCGGCAGTTATTAATATTTTAAAAAATAAAATTGAATTTAAAAATCCGAATAATCCCAGGGAATTTGGACTTATTAACCCCGATCATTTTGCACCTTTTGCCAAGAACCCCACAATAAGTAAATTTATGCTCCAACTTGGACGTGTCGAAGAAATTGGTTCGGGCATGAAGAATGTTTATAAATATCTTCCTGTATTTTCGAAAAACAGCAAAGCCGAATTTATCGATAACGAGTTCTTCTCTACCGTGGTTTACTTAAAACCTATTGTGGAAATTCCACTGAAAACCAAAGATAAAATAATAGGGATACTAAATGAGGATAGTTCAGCAACGATTGAAAGTATTGCGAAAAATATCGGGATCAGTATTAAAGGTATTGAATGGCAGATAAACAAATTAAAAGCAGATGGAAATCTAAAACGAATTGGTTCCGACAAAGACGGTCATTGGGAAATCAGTGAAAATCTGAAAATTTCATTAGAAAGCACACATATACCCATGGAGAAAACCATGGAGAAAACCAGGGAGAAAACCAGGGAGAAAATAATTAAGTTATTATTGGAGGATAAGAAAATAACTACCGGTGAACTTGCTGAAAATATTGGAATCGGTATTAAAGGTATTGAATGGCAGATAAATAAATTAAAAGCAGATGGTAATCTAAAACGAATTGGTTCCGATAAAGGCGGTCATTGGGAAATTAGAAAAAACCTAAATATCTTAACAAAAAACCAAGGAGAAGACTAGGGAGTAAACTAGGGAGTAAACTAGGAAGTAAACTAGGGAGTAAACTAGGAAGTAAACTAGGGAGTAAACTATGAAGTAAACTAGGGAGTAAACTATGAAGTAAACTAGGGAGTAAACTATGAAGTAAACTAGGAAGTAAA
>JAYENH010000438.1:0-12196 GCA_034721995.1 Bacteroidota bacterium | reverse complement strand
TTTGGAAAAACCGCTTTGGCACATATACTTCAATAATTATTAATACTAAAGGAAAAACTTATAAAAGTATAGAAGACAAACTACTACAGTCGTTTGATCCGGCAATTGCAGGTTTCGAAATAAAATCTGTAAAAGAAGAGGCTCTTTTTGCCGCACAAAATGGGACAGATTTTAGCCAGTTATTTTTTGGCTTGAGTTTTTTTATTATCGTTTCGGCATTGCTGCTGGTTTCTTTGCTCTTTTTGTTCAATCTCGAGCAACGTTCCGATCAGATTGGGCATTTTGCAGCAATGGGTTTTTCTTCATCAATTATCAGAAATATGATTTTGGCCGAAGGATTTATCGTTGCGGTTGTTGGTGCGTTTGCAGGCATTTTTCTGGCAATTGGATATAACGAATTGGTTTTTGCTGCCATGTCGCGGGTTTGGCAGGACATTGTGCGAACTGATGTTTTAGAAACCACAATTCAGGCAAAAACCCTGGCAATTGGTTTTGTGGCAAGTATTGCCGTGTCGTTAATAACCCTCACTATTTCGGTAAACCGGTTGCTGAAAAGAAATATCAGTCATCTGCAAAAAAAACAAATTGGGGTTTCGGGCAAAAAGCAACAAATAATAAAATGGCTTTTTTTATCAATTTTAAGCCTGGCACTTGTTATTCTTCTCTACATCCAAATTAAAAACGAAAATGGTTTAAACCCTGCTATGTTTTTTGCAGCCGGAGGTCTTTTGTTAATTGTTTCACTTTTGTTTGTCGGTATTATCTTCGGGAAAATTGCAACAAAACAAAACATGCAAATAAGCAAATACCGGCTTGCCTGGCAAAATATTATCAGCAACCGAAGGCGCAGTTTAATGGTGATTATTTTATTGAGTATCGGTAGTTTTCTGATTATCTCTACCGGGGCAAACCGAAAGGATTTATACTCCGGCCAAAACAAAAAATCGAGCGGTACCGGAGGTTTTCTTTTTGTTGCGAAATCGACACTACCTGTTTTAAAAAACCTTAATCATGTTTTAGTCCGAAAGGAATTTGGCATTTCTTCGGATATTCAGATTTGCCAGTTCCGCAAACATCTCGGCGACGATGCCAGTTGCTTAAACCTGAACCGTATTTCCAAGCCCCAAATTCTTGGCTTCGACACAAAACTTTTAGAGGGCCGTTTCGCTTTTATCACAAAAACCGATGAATTTAATGAATCCAATCCCTGGCAATCCTTAAACAATAATGCGGATGGAATAATTCCTGCCATTGCCGACCAAACAGTTATTAAATGGAGTCTCGGCAAAAAAGTTGGCGATACCTTAGTTTATAAAAACGAAGCCGGCGAAAATATTTATTTAAGATTAATTGCCGGCCTTGCAGGTTCTGTTTTTCAAGGCAATGTATTAATTTCTGAAAAGCATTTTATCAGGAACTTTCCTTCTTCGGGTGGCTCCAATTTTTTCTTGATAGATGGAGGATCGGCAAATCGGCAACAAATTGAAGATGAATTCCGGCTTGCCTTTCGCGACCTGGGTTGGGAAATGGCACTGGCAACAGAAAAGTTGGCCGAATTCAAATCGGTTGAAAATACTTACCTCAGCATTTTTCTTATTCTTGGCGCACTGGGTTTGTTGTTGGGTACAGTAGGCCTGGCAATTGTACTTGCACGCAGCATTTACGAACGTCGCCGCGAAATAGCAATTTACGTAAGTTCGGGTTTCAGCAATATGCAAATCATGCAAATCATGTTAAACGAATATTTTTTACTTCTGATAATAGGGAGTTTATCGGGATTGATTTCGGCATTACTTGCAGTGCTGCCGGGTTTGTTAAATCAAAACACCGGCATCTCAACAGGATTCCTGATATTTATTATTGCCGGGATTATACTTCATGGAACAATTTGGATTGTGATTATTTCATTTTTTCAGATAAAAAAAATGAAGATAACGGAAGTACTGCGGAACGAGTGAGGCAGCAAAGCGATTTCCCCGAAAGCAAAGCAAAAGGGGATTTAGTGTTCAGAGGTTTAGAAATTGTTTGGATTATGTGAAATAAAAAAAAATGCCAATATTACTTTATAAGATATTTGAGAAAATGCCATTAACCGAAGTTATTGTTTCTGAAACCGATACCATAAATATCCCGATGACAAAATATGCGAAACATTCAGGGTTATGCAAGCTCCCAACAAATGGTATTTTGGTATCAGGATAAGTGATAAAATAAGTGTTGCTGTTAAACCAATAAGCGATTTGTTTCGGAGGATATTCAGTTTCCCTATTCCTGCAAAATAATGTCCGTACAAATTCGAAACGGCAATGGCAATTATCCCGGGGATCAGGTAAATTGTGAACTGTTTTACATCGACAAAATCGTTTCCGAAGATAAATACAAAAAGCGATTGGGGAGTAACAATCAATAAGGCAATTATTGCAAGGCTAACCCACAGACTTTGCCGTGCTAAAACTTTTGTTCGTTGAATGTTAGCATATTGGTTGGGTGAATTTACTACTTTCGAGAAATGAATTACCGACAGGCTTTTGCTTACGACCCAAATAGCTTCGGCAATAGAAACCGAAACAGAAAAAACCCCGAGGGGGGATAATCCCAACCATTCTTCGATAAAAAAATATGTAAGCCGGTAGTTCAAAAACTGTATAAAATAATTAAGCTCGTTGCTGAAACCGTAACCGACAATTTTCTTTACACCACTTAAACTTATACCGGGCCACCGGAAACGTTCTTTTCCTGCCAGCCCGATTATTCCTGTTATCAATACAAAAGCATAAGCAAAATAATAGGCATAGAAAAAAGCATCGACCGAAGTTATACCATAAGAATAATACAGTAAAGCCAGAAAACCCAGAATAGCAATAGGTACGATAAGGGTGAGCAGGTTATACCACTTAATATTTTCGCGGCCAAGCCAATAAAGCGAAACAGAGTTGCTCAACGACATCAGTGCCGAAATGATAAACAGATGCCAGAAATATTCGAAACCCAGGATAAGGGAAAAGATAAGGGAGCTTGTCACAGAAAGCACGAGGGCACCAATCAAAGCTACTCCCATTAACTCGTCTCTGCCCATGCGTGGCGCGTGAAAAGCTACTGTGCTTCCGCAGGTGATATTGGCAATAATAGTAATAATGGCAATGTTGGCTATTACCAAAGCAATTTCGCCCCTGCCTTCGCTACCCCAGATTTGCGCCGAAAGAACAACCAGAAAAAAGTTGACAAAAAGAATGACCAACTTCGATGCTATGGTAATAGATGTGCCTTTTGAAAACATGTTGCCAAACTACAAATTATGAACGAAACGGATAAACCGTGGCTCTATTTTATCCCAGTTATATTTTGTTTGGGCCAATTGGTGGGAATGTTTACACAGAATAGAATAAAGTTCAGGCTTATAAACACAAAAATAAATCAATTTTGCAATAAGCTCCGAATCTACGGGATCGACAAAAAGAGCAATTTCGTCGGGCTTTAATTCTTTTCGTATGGCTTTTATTTTGCTGAAAATGACCGGTCTTCCCAGTGCTGCATAATCGAACAGTTTGATTGGCAAACATCTCTGGTTCTCAAAACCGTTGGAGCGGAGATCGAGAAAAATATCGGTATCGCTAATAAGTTCAAGAAAATCAAGGTAATCCTGTTTGCCGTAATTTTTTATGCTGATATTTTTTGGCAGCCATTTGATTAAATCCCTGCAATGACTTTCATCTTTTTTATCGAACCAGCCAATAATTTTCACTTCTATTTTTAAATCCCAATACAATTCCGATAGCTTTTTCAGGACTTGTATAAAATTTCCGAAACCCTTTTCAAGGCTTATTTTTCCTGAATACGAAAGCCGTAAAAAATTTTCCTTTACAGCCGGTTCTTTGTATGGTATGTATTTTAAATTGGGATAATAGCCAATAAAAGCATGTGGTTTCAGGGGGAATAAATATCTATATGGCCGGCTTTTATATTTTTCGCCAAACAAAAAACCATCAATAAAAAAACATGTAAGAAGATTGAAAAACAGCAACTTTATAAACTGAAACCATTTTGCCACAAAGCGATAATCTTCTAAATTTTTTTTCGATGGATACCATTCGGTTACATCATAAATAATTTTAATACTTTTTCCTGAATTTTTTTTCCGATACTGCCTTGCTGCAACAATAGCAAGGGGTTCGGCACAAATTACTGTATCAGGTTTAAAATCGTTTAACTTTTCGGCAAGGCGATCAATCTTTTCATTTTTCGGAAGATCGACCCCATCAAAGCAATTTAATTTAATCGCATCAATCTCTTTTTCAATTTTGTCTGTGCTGCTAACAATTTCTACTTTATCGCCATTAGCAACAAGCGATTTTGCCTGATGATAAAAAATCCTTTCATCGAAAGGATAATGGGCAGATGTCAGAAATGTAATTTTCATTAATTAGAAATTTTCTCTCGCAGATTACGCATATTTACGATGATATGTTTTTTTACTTGTTTAGCAACATTGGATGATAATCGCCATTTAAACCAACGGGGGTAGCATTCCTGATATTGAAAACCGTTTGGATGCTGGGTATGGCATCTTTTAGTCCGTATCCGTTTCCTTTTAGTATTTTTTCGTAACTTCTTGTATGCAAATCGGTAAAGCCACCGCTAAATTCAAGTTCCTCCCCTTCGATCGAAATAGATCGAAATGTACGTTGTCCCTTAGCCCTTACATCTGCGGGAATGTCATTATAGTCTAAGCTCAGGAACCAACGCACCCTGGCTTTTTCTAATTGTAAATACCCTGCTGCCTTTTTGGATTCCAGCACATGAACTATGTTTTGCTTTACATCACCGAAAATCCATGTAAGCATGTCGAAAAAATGCACTCCGATATTTGTGGCAATCCCGCCCGATTTTTCAATATTCGATTTCCACGAAATAAAATACCAGTGCCCCCGAGAAGTAAAATATGTTAAGTCGATATCAAATATTTTATCCTTTTTTGCTTTAGCAACTTTTTCTTTCAGAGCAATAATTGATGGGTGCAGGCGCAACTGAAAAATATTATTCACCTTGCGTCCGGTTTCTTTTTCAATTTCCAGTAAAGCATCGATATTCCAGGGGTTAAGCACCAATGGTTTTTCACAAATAGCATCGGCCTGGTTCCTGAGTGCAAAGCGAATATGCGAATCGTGCAAATAATTTGGCGTACAAATACTAACGTAATCAAGCTTTTGGCCTTTTCGCCTTATTTTGTCGATATGCCGGTCGAAGCGTTCAAATTCCACAAAAAAATCGGAATTCGGAAAATAGCTATCCATAATTCCTACACAATCGAATTTGTCAAGTGCGGCTACTAAATCATTTCCTGTATCCTTAATGGCTTTTAAATGCCGTTCGGCAATGTAACCTGCTGCGCCAATTAAGCCAAAAGATTTCGGATTATTTTTTTCTTGCTTTTTTCCCATTAGCTTACTTTGTTTATGATACAAAAATAGCTTTAAGTTTGGCAAGAAGCAAAATGAGAAAAAAACTATGATGTACGACAGATTCCATTTATCACCTATTTCCCTGCTTTTTTCGCTGTTTGCCGAGCAGTTGAAATGGAGTAATTGGAGTGATGGATTATTGGGACGAGAGATTATTATAATAAGCCTGTTTTTTTTTAATTTTTTGAACCCTTCCCAGGCAATTTGTCTTTTTCGATTTCTTTAACAGGCATGGATTCTTTGTTCGGGTCCCAATCGAGTTCCATATCCCAGTTGGCGCGTACTTTAATTTCTTCGGGATAATAATTCACTTTTTCGGCTTGAAGTTTTAACAGATATTTTCCTGTATCCCATTTGCCGTTGCCATTTTGGTCGAAAATGATTTTCAATTTATAACTTCCCGGCAGGAGATAATTGAAGCGGATATTTGCGGCATTGCTGATTTTTCGTTCTTCAATAACTTCTTCTTTAGTAGTCATTAATTGCACAATCCCCATTCCTTCAATGCTATCAGTGTTAAGGATAATATTCCCGTATTCTTCGATCGATCGTGTTTTAAAGCTTATAACAGTGCTGTCGGTACTGTTGCCCCAAATACTTGTAAAAGCCGAATCTTCCGAAACAAAAACATAGCGGGTATCAGGTACCCAATCGGCAATAAGATTGATAACCCTGATTTTTGTTGAATCATTTTGCAATGAATATTGCACGGGAATCTGTAATGTGTCTTTTTTATAATACAGATGAATCAATGAAGTATCCCAAACAGAAAGAGGTTCGTGAAAATTTAACTCGAAGGTTTTTTCCTTTTCAAGATTTGTGTTTTTCTTAGGGATGGTCGAAAACTGTAAGCCTTTAGGTTTTACATCTTCTTCGTCCTTTTTTTTCTTTTTCTTTTCTTTTTTCCTGAAACCTAATTTTAAGGTATCTCGGTGCATATAATCCTCGTTAAGCGAATCTTTGCGCATGTAGGCAATCTCAAAACTTATAGTATCAATATTATATTGATTAGAATCTTTCAACCAAAGAAAAAGGCTATCGCGGTTTGTATGATATTCAGCAATAAAATCAAGCGTGTCGGGCAAAAGAAAATTAATCGGTATGGAATCTTTTACTGCCTCGTTAAAAGCAAGTTTGATTTTGGCCTTGTTTTTACGATCCGAGCTTTTTAGGTATTGTTTGTTAAATTCTTCTTCGAACAGCCAAAGCCTGATATTATCAGGATAGGTTTTTGTTATTGATCTCCTTGCAATGCTATCGTTTCCAAGTGTATCTAAGTGTATTGTGTCAATTTTTTCGCTTAGCACGGCAAAAGGTGTAATAAAAGTGTCTAAATAAGCAATGGCCTCGTTCGGCATGTCGAAAAGATAATTACTGTTGGCATCCTTCAGGGCAAATAGTTTGTAAGTCGCCGAACGCATATTGCGAATCGAAAAACTACCATCTTTAAGGCTTCGGGCCACATATTCGGGAATAACTTTTAAGGGCATCGTGTCGGCCAGGTTCGAGTAGGCCATAATCAAAATTCCGGCTTCGGCCAGGTTCGTAAAGGCATTATTTATTTTCCCTGAAATAGATAGCGAATCCAAATCGGGGCCGGTAGAAAACACAAACTGAAAATTTTGCATCACATTTCCCTCGTTATTATCAACAATGGCATTGCCAAAATTAAGCGAGTATGTAGTGCTGTCTTTAAGTTCGTTGTTTAATTCTATGAGCAGTTTTTTGCCTTTCAGTTTAATTTCGGGTTTTTCGGGCAGGGGAGGTGAGATAATGAGTTTTTGACCAACGCTTTTCAGCACAACATATTCGTCGAAAGTAATTTCAATTTTTTGTTCAATAAAATTAACCGAAAAATTTGGAGGCCTGCTTTCAATAATTTGTGGAGGTTGTTCGTCTTTTGGCCCACCTTTGGGCATGCCCATATTAGCGCACGAAAACATAAAAGCAATAAGTAAAACTAATACTGTTCCTGTAAAAAAAATGCTTTGTATAGAATGATTGTTTTTCATATTTTGGTAATCAGCAAATTAAGTAAGTTTAGGGGTTAATGAGTTTAGGATTATTTTTATGCCTGTTTTTATCGCGCGTGTTTTTCTTGTCGAAGTTTTTACTGAAAGCTTCGGTAAGGTCAACACCCGTTTGATTGGCAATGCAGATAAGCACCCAAAGCACATCGGCCAGTTCGTCGGCCAGCTCTTTCGACTCGTCTTTTTTCCTGAACGATTGTTCGCCATATTGCCTTGCCATAATGCGGGCAACTTCACCAACTTCCTCGGTAAGTATGGCCATGTTGGTAAGTTCGCTAAAATACCTTACCCCAACAGTTTTTATCCAGTCATCAACTTTTTGCTGGGCTTCGTACAATGTCATAAATTTGAATTTTGTCAAAAATAAGAAAATTAGTGAATGGAAATTGAAAGGGGTGTACGACAAATATTCCTTTTGACGATTATTATGTGTTGTGAGGCATTCAAAAGAACGATACAGCATTGATTAAATAGAAAGGAAAATTGAAGTGAAAACCCACCGCACAAATAGTACATTTGTTTTTTGCCAACGCACCAAGATAATTTGTATTTTTATAGTTTTAATTAATATTATTAGTTTACAATGGGAATATTCCAGAAATCGGTAGTGAATAATCACCTTGCTAATCTTGACAAAGAGCAAGTTGATAAAGCATTTGACAAGTTTAACAAAAATTATTAGCCTGCGAAAATATCTGAAATAAAGAAGCTGAAAGAAGAAGAATACCAAGATGGATTTTTAAGAGAAATATTTGTTGATGTATTTGGTTACACTCTAAAACCAGCCGAAGATTATAATCTTGCAAGAGAATTTAAAAACCAATCGGACGGAAAAAAAGCAGATGGTGCAATATTAAAAGAAGAAAAAGCAATTGTAGTAATCGAACTAAAATCGACTAAAACAAAAGACTTAAAAAGTATAACTGAGCAAGCTTTCAATTACAAAAATAATCAACCTGACTGCAAATATGTAATAACAACTAATTTTCAGAAACTGCGATTTTATATTGACTACTCTAACGAATATGAAGAATTTGATTTATTTAATCTGCAAAAAGAAGAATTTGAATTACTGTATTTAATTTTGAACAAAAACAAATAGACTATTCAGAATTATTAGAAAAGGCAAAAGAAGAAAATAATTTTGATAGAGAAATACAATTATCGAAATCCTTAGACGAAATCGCAAGCAAAATATATGAGGTTGAAAATGAGATTGATAACATTATTTACAATTTGTATGAGCTAACTGAAAATGAGATTGTGATAATTGAAAAAGTGTATCTTTGTAAAAACCAAAATCAATGATGACAGAAGAACATATAAAAGAAGCAATATCGTTACGTTATATGGAGCTAATAGCTGCTTACAATGGATATGATGTTTCTAATTCTAAAAATGATTATGGTCGTGATTTACAAATTGATGAAGTTGATTTATTTGATGATGGTCGAATATTAAGCACAAATCGCTCATTACATTTTCAAGTAAAATCAACCACAGAAAAATCTATTACAGAAGATAAGAAAAGTGTAAAGTATGATTTAAGAGCAACAAATTATAATGATTTAATAAGGTTGAAAGATACCGCAAATCCTTTAATTCTCTTATTATTTGTATTACCAGAAGATAAAAATAAATGGATTGAATTATCAAAAGAGGAATTGATTACTCGTAAATGTGCATATTGGTTTATGCCTTCTGAAACTGCTGAAAAAACGAATAATAATAGCAAAATCAGGATAGAGATTGATAAAAGTAATTTAGTTGACTTAGAAACAATTGATTTATTATTTAAAAAGTATTTATAATGAAAAAACAAAAAATATATAATAATATTTCAAGTCTATTGTTAAATAGAGCATGGACTAAATTAGAAAGCAAATCAAAATTTGACATATATTTGCCACCTACTGATTTAGGTATATCAAAGGGGTATAATTTACATATTTATAATAAAATTGAAAACAATGATTTTGAAAAATCAATCTTGAAAAGTATAGATATTTTAACACAAATATATTTGAATGATGATATTGATGATTTAGGCTCAATAATTATAGATGATAGACAAATTTTGACATTTCATATACACAATGATGATATAAAAAATGGGAACCCAAGTATTCCTTTTTTTGGCAATTTAATACAAAATTCAAAAGAATTATTAGAGCAAATAGCAAATTTCACCGTTATACAAAAACCTCATTTTTTTGAAGGTAAAGAAGAGGCAGAGAGATATTTGAATTATTGTAATTTTTTCAAGAATGATATTGGTAGTTTAATAACGAAAATCCAATTACCTAATAATGAGTTTATAAAAGAGAAAACACTTTTTGAACCAGCAGGACTTATGGGTAATCAGATAAATAGAAATTTGATGAATGTTACAGATTTTATAAATAATGAAATTATTGCTCACGAAAATTTTGAACCTGATGATAATTTTATTGTAGAAAACGAAGCATATATAAGTGTAAATGTTTCTGATAAAATAAAAAATCTTTATAAAAATGTCGAGTATGCAGACATTGAATTATCCTTGAAAGGAATTGATGTTAATGAAACTACGATTGCAAAAGATTTAAGCAGGGAAAAGGTAAATAATTTAGCTTCATTTTCAAAAAAAATAAGAGAAAAAATGAAGGAAATTACTGAGAATTATATTTATATTTCAGGTAAAATTATTCAGTTGCAATCGAAAGACATTGAAAGTGATAAAAATACAATTTCTATTGAGAGCACTATAAATAATGTTAAAAATAGAGTTTCTGTAAAATTAAGTTCAGAGCAAATAAAATTAGCGGCAGAAGCTTTCAAGAGTAATAAAAAGATTTTCTTAAATTGTAAAATAGAAAAAGAAAAATCTAAATATAAAGTAACAGAATTAAATAGTTTTGATATTGGATAGCTACCGCAAAAGCCATACACATTTGTAATTCGCACAGGCTGATACACAGTCCCAAAATTGCAAACGAGTATGTCTTCCCAACGCACTGACTAACAGATGAAAGTGAAAGAACGATCACACAACAAAATGTATAAGTTACTGGGCATTCGGTGGTTAAATTAAAGATTATGCAAATAATACAAATATGTTGTAAATTGAAAATGAGGTACTTTGAAATGCCTAACGCCTCATACATCAGTCGATAATCGTCAAAAGGGAATTTTGTCGTACGCCCGGTGCTACCGTAAAATTCGGGATTACTAAAATTTGTAATAAATTTGTTGGTTTATAGTTGTATGCGAAATAGTCGAGAAGCTATGGTCATCAAAAACGAAAAAACACTTTTTTCACAAAGCATGGTATTTACCGGAAAGGTAATGATGATATCGGGATTGGCGGGTTTGCTTTATATAACATTCAGCTACCAGTTTTTCTTTTTTGATTTTTTAATAAGGGCATTGCCATTTTTTTTGCTCCTGTTTTTGGGCTATGTGTTTGTATTTGCCAAAGACAGGTTTGAGCTGGATTTCGAGAAAAAGCTGTTTGCTAATTTTGTCTGGTTATTTGGAACATATTGGTTTAGCGAAAGCAAAAAGCTTCCTGATAAAATCCTTTTAGTACATACCGTAAAACGGAAACTGAAATGGAAAAGATATTTTGCAGTTGCCATTCCTTTTACCACAAATATTATCACATTCGAGATTTATCTTGTTAACATAAAAGGGCAACCCCAAAAACTCACCAGCCTAAACGAAAAAGAAGCTAAGGAGTTTTCAGCAAAAATTGCCGATTTGTATGGCGTTGAATGGAGGATAAAAGATTTGGTGAAATAGGTTCGAGGGTTTATAGGTTGGGCAAAGCAATGTTACGATAGCGAAGCGTATCGGGATTCAGGGTTTATTGACACTATTTAGTTAATTTGCGCCAGTATACCGACGCAATTCACGAGAATACTGACTGTTCGTCAATACAGTTTTAAAGAAATATTTTTATCAGAAGAAAAAAAACCTAAGAAATTTGTTGATTGGCAAACCTGACAATTCCATCAATATCCTGTTTGTTCATGCAATCGAAATGCTTTTTGTAACATTTTGAGAAACCTATTTTTGTGCAAGGTCGGCATTTTAAATTATCAACCTGGAATATTTTTGAGGCCTCAGCAGGGAAATAGGGGTACATGCCAAATTCGGGGATTGTGTTGCCCCAAAGCGAAATGATTTTCTTTTTAAATGCTGCTGCAATGTGCATCAACCCTGTGTCGTGCGAAATAATTAATTGCGCCTGCCTGACTAATGAGGCTGATTGATTGATTGAAAATTTTCCGCAGGAGTTAAAAATCAACTTTTTTTCAAAACCAGAAACCAATTTGCTTTTCGATATTATTTCGTTTGCTGTGTCTTTATCTTCTGTACCACCAAGTAAAATAACCGGCAATTTTAGCTTTGCACATATTTCGGCAATTTTTTCAATTGGCATTTTTTTGGTCGAATGTTGCGCCCCAATAACAAACCCCACATAATTATTTTGAAATCCAATTGGCAATTCTACTAAGCTAACTTTATCATTATCAGGAATAAAATAATCGAGGCCCTTCTTATCGTTTTTTATATCGAATGCACTCAGTGTGTCTAAGTAGCGATCGACTATATGTACATTGGGAAGTTTGTTTATTTTGAAATGCACCATCAGCCATTTTTCCCAATTCAATTTTTTAAAAGAAAAGGCTAACATTCCCAGATATTGCTTTACTTTTCGGC
>JAYENH010000437.1:0-2894 GCA_034721995.1 Bacteroidota bacterium | reverse complement strand
AAAAAACTCATTTCATTTATTTAACTTTGCCGATAAATTGGTTTGGTCTTTGCCAAGTCCCAAAAATAATTACAAATATTAATGAAAACCATTAAGAATATGAATTTCCGAAGAAAAACAAGTCTGTCATTAATTGCATTTTTGCTGATATTTGGGCTTAGCTCTTTTTTAGGTTTGTTGCAAACTGCCGATAAAATTGCCAATGCAATTAAAAAAGGTGATGCGAAAAGCCTTGCTACACACTTCAACAAAAGCGTTGAATTGGTAATTCTCGACAAGGAAAATATTTACAGTAAAGAGCAGGCTGAGCTTATCATGAGTAGTTTTTTTAAAAAATATCCACCGGCAGATTACGAGGTACAGCACAATGGCGGCCCCGACGAAGCAAAATACTGTATTGGCATTTATAAATCGGGCAAAATAAAATTCAGGGTTTATTACCTGATAAAAACCACAAACAATAAATCATTTATTCATCTTTTCAGAATTGAAAAAGAGTAGGCAGTCTTCAGTAGGCAGTTCTCAGTAGGCAGTTATTATTAATATAACAATTCAACAATTCAACAATAATGAATAATTACGACGAAACCCTCAAACAATTTATCAACAATGCTTTTCGCGAGGACATTGGCGATGGCGACCATACAACACTCTCCTGTATCCCACAAGGCACACCGGGCAAAGCAAAGCTGTTAATTAAGGCAGATGGTATTATTGCCGGTGTAGCAATTGCCAAAAGGGTTTTTCAGCAATTCGATCCAAATCTTAATATTATTTCTTATATCGAAGATGGCGCAAGAATCCGGCCTGGGGATATTGCTTTTCGGGTGGAAGGAAAAAAAACATCAATCCTCCAAACCGAAAGGCTTGTGCTGAATATCATGCAGCGTATGAGTGGCATTGCCACCCAAACCCGCGAATATGTAAACCTGCTCGAAGGCTTGCACACAAAAGTGCTTGATACACGAAAAACCACCCCGGGAATTCGCTTGTTAGAAAAAGAGGCTGTAAAAATTGGCGGAGGCGAAAACCACCGGATGGGGCTTTACGATATGATTATGATAAAAGATAACCACATCGACTTTGCCGGAGGCATCGAGCAGGCCATCTGGAAAACCCTGAAATACCTATCAGAAAAAGGCAAAGACCTAAAGATTGAAGTTGAAGCCCGATCGATGGATGAAGTGAAGGAAATAATTCGGGTAGGAGGGGCACACCGTATCATGCTTGATAATTTTACTTTCGACAAAACCCGTGAAGCTGTAAAATTAATTGCCGGCAGGTACGAAACCGAATCATCGGGCGGGATCACAAAAGAAACCATCAGGCAATATGCCGAATGTGGTGTCGATTTTATTTCGGTAGGCGCACTCACTCATCAGGTAATGAGTTTGGACATGAGTTTGAAAGCGGAAATATAAAGTTATGTTAAGTATTTATTTTACTACAGGCATTATTTTTTTCTATTTTTATCTTTATAAACAGTGGTTCATGTAATTACATATAAGAATAGCAAATATGGACATAAAACAAATACATATCGTAAAGTACTTTCTCGATATTGCCGAACGCTTAATTGAAAAAGCGAAGAAAGTTACCCTGCCCGGATTCGATGGTGTGCCTCTTTACGATGTTTTGTACTTCTTTTTTAGGGGATTGATGGAAGGATCGCTAACAACCCGCGCTTCTGCCATTGCTTTTAGTTTTTACCTGGCACTTTTCCCGGCCTTAATATTTGTATTTACATTAATACCCTATATCCCCATCGAAAATTTTCAGGTAGAACTTTTATCGTTGCTCGAAAGTGTGATGCCCCAAAATGCTTACCTTACATTTAAAGAAACCCTCGAAGATATAATTACCCATCAAAGTGGGAGTTGGTTATCAATTGGGTTTTTTGCTGCTATCATATTTTCCACAAATGGTTTTAATTCGATGATCGATGCATTTAACGCTACCCGACATACACTTGAAACCCGTTCGTGGCTGGCTCAACGAATGATAGCCGCAGTACTTGTTATTATTATTTTTACATTAACCCTGCTTGCCGTTTTGTTAATTGTTATAAACCGATGGGCCAGCGATTTTCTGGTTGAGTATGAAATTATACAATCAAACTTTACAATTTATTTATTGATTACCGGTAAATGGATTGTTACACTGGCTTTATTCTTTTTCTCTATTTCGTTTTTGTATTACCTTGCTCCGGCAAAAAAGCATAAGTTCAGGTTTATTTCGGCAGGGTCTACACTTGCTACTTTGCTTACAATTTTAATTTCACTTGGATTTTCGTTTTATATAAACAACTTTGGACGCTATAATGCGCTATACGGCTCTATCGGTACAATACTGGTAATCCTGATGTGGTTGTATCTTAATTCAATAACTTTGTTAATTGGTTTCGAACTAAATGCAAGCATTAAGAATGCCCGGTTTAAAGAAAAGTGGACATAGCGATTTATGATTGATTATTTATGATTGATTATTTACGATTTACGATTTACGATTTATCAGTTTAACAATTCAACAATTTAGCAATTTAACAAAGCCTTTTTATTTAATTTTGTCAATTGAAAATCAGGACAAATGAAAACAGAACAATTCAGGATATATGCAGCTATTATTTTAGCAATGATTTTCTGGAGCCTGTCCTTTGTATGGTACAAAGAAATTTACCAATTCCTGAAACCCATTACTGTTATTTTTTTAAGGCTTATTATTTCATCTGTCATTTTGCTTATTGCCACATCATTGATGGGACGGCTTCAGAAAATTGAGAAAAAAGATATTAAATTAATCATGGTCCTTGCATTTTTCGAGCCTTTTCTTTATTTCGTTGGCGAGAGTTTTGGAATGTCGTATGTTTCTCCGGTTTTAGGCTCGGTAATAATTTC
>JAYENH010000436.1:0-2894 GCA_034721995.1 Bacteroidota bacterium | reverse complement strand
CCAGGCCAGGCC
Organism: Bacteroidota bacterium; assembly: GCA_034721995.1. GTDB lineage: Bacteria > Bacteroidota > Bacteroidia > Bacteroidales > M50B96 > JAIOYV01. The sequence continues at coordinate 2,882 of JAYENH010000436.1, read as the reverse complement.
GATTGCAAGTACTACATAAACTATAAAACCAACTGCCACAGCAGTTAGAGTCCCGAATGGGATGGCTTTTTTGGGGTTCTTTAAATCGCCCGACATGGCAACGCCGGCCGTAAACCCTGTAACTGCAGGAAAGAAAATTGCAAAAATCAATTCCAACGGCACACCATTGCCGGCAGGAGAAATTAATGTTGATTCGGGTGCGAAACCGGTATTTGTAAAAAAGCCAACAAAAATCGAAACTAATGATAATGCAATTGCTGCTAAAATATAATATTGTGCTTTCACTGCAAGGGAAGTACTAATAAATGCCACAATAACAAGAAGAACAATTGCGCAGGTGCCAACAATCCGGTAACCATTAATATCCTGATTTAACCCAAGAAAATTTCTAATAGGTTCAATTGAAAGAAAACTTTCGGCAAAACCAACAAGATAAAGCGAAATGCTTAAAGCTGTTCCCACAAATAATGCAATTCCGATAGCCCCGCCCATTGGCAATCCCAGGCTACGCGAAAGCATATAATAAATTCCGCCTGCCTTAATTTTTTTATCCGTTGCAATAGACGAAATGCTTAAACCCGTTGTTATTGAAATAATATGTGCAATAGTAATTATTGCAAGTGCGGCAATAAGTCCGGCTTCGCCAACTACCCAGCCCAGCCGCATATACATTATCACACCGAGTATGGTTAATATCGATGGTGTAAATACCCCGGCGAATGCTCCAAATTTTTTTCCTTGTGGCATTTAATCATGTTTTTATTGAGTGCTCAAAATAGTGTTTTTTTCAGAATAAATTAAGTGAAATTTAAAAATTGTCTGTTGTTGTAAAATTTGGAATATGCGAAATTCACAGAATAACTTGGCAGGGATAGTTTAAATGCAAAGCAGACACATATCTTCAGATTGTGAAATCGTGCAGCAGCGGGAATTTTTAAATCGGGGTTTTGGGAATTTCGGGCAATTAAGAATTTACGGTTAAATAATAAAGATTTTTATTATGAGAATATTCTCATTATCTTTGCAGCAGATTTATTAATAATTAAAACTTAAAAATTATGCCAGGATACGACAGGACCGGACCACAGGGACAAGGATCCCGTACCGGAAGGGCTCAGGGAAAATGTGCGCCCAAAGAGAATAATAATGTAAGTAATGAGAATTCCTCAGAGCAGTCTATGGATTTTCGTAATTCAAACCCTCAGGGGCGTGGTTTCAAACAAATGAACCACGACGGAAGAGGACAAGGTAGAGGATTGGGACGAGGAAGAAGTGGCGAAGGCCGTGGATTTAGACGAGGTTTCTAATAAGCAATATCTTTCGCACAACTGACAGTACATTGGAAGTATCCATTCAATTTTATTTTTGGTGGATAAATAATTGGAGTAATGGAAATAGTTAAGCACTCGTAATCCATTACTCCAAAACTCCTTTACTCAAGACAGAATGTTGATAGATTTTTTTCATGGAATTTTTTTCAGAATAATAATTTTGCTTGCCGGTAGTGTCGGAAGTGTTTTGCCTACCGATATTATTCCACAGATGTACAATAAAACAAAAGCTAAGGATTCTGTTTTACAGGTTTCAGAAATAATTTCAGGAATCCTTATTATATATTTTATCAAATTATTTTAATCAGAAAATGCACTTATCAGAAAAAACAAAACGAATTGCCATTGCCAGTGGCAAGGGAGGAACGGGAAAAACAACCGTGTCGGTGAACCTTTTTCATTTTATCCAAAAACACTGGACGCAAAATGTAGAACTTAGCGATTGCGACGTTGAAGAACCAAATAGCTCGCTGTTTTTTTCCGATTCACAAAAAACGCAACAGAAAGATTCTTTTCAGATGATACCGAAAATTGATATTGAAAAATGTACCTTTTGCCGAAAGTGTGTCGAATATTGTGAGTTTAATGCGATTGTTGTAATCCCTCCTGTAAAGTTTGCGGAAATAAACCCGAGTTTATGTCATTCGTGTGGTGCGTGTAGCGTTGCCTGTAAATTTGGGGCTATTGAGGAATTTCCGGTGAAACTGGGAGAAATTACAAGCTACGAAACCAATAATCAAAATCGTTTGATTGAGGGAAAATTGGAAATAGGTTCGGCCATGCAAACCCTGATGATTAAAGAGCTGAAAAAGGAAACTGACAGCAAGGTGGAAATATGCCTTTACGATTCGCCCCCGGGAACGAGTTGCCCGGTTGTTACTACTGTTGCCGATGCCCATTACGTAATCCTTGTTGCCGAACCAACACCATTTGGATTATACGATTTGAAATTGATGGTTGAACTACTTCGCGAATTGAAAAAAGAGTTTGGGATTATTGTGAATAAAGCCGGAATCGGAAATATGGATTTGTATGAATATGTTGAAAACGAAAATATTAATATACTTGGCGAAATTCCCTTTAGCCGGGTATATGCCGAGAATTACGCATCGGGCAATTTAATGATAAATATTCCTGAGGAAATTGAAAATAGTTACGTACAAATAGTTAACAACCTTCAAAAGAAATTTATATAAAATGCAGGAAATAACAATATTAAGCGGCAAAGGAGGAACAGGTAAAACAAGTATTACCGCTGCACTGGCATCAATTGTTGAAAATGCAGTATTTTGCGATAACGATGTCGATGCGGCTGATTTACATCTTATTCTTAACCCAAATATAATTGAAGAACACAATTTCGATAGTGGCTGGGTAGCACATATTAATAAAGCTACTTGCACCGACTGTAATATTTGTGTTGATCATTGCCGTTTTGGAGCTATTAATCGTGGCACTGACGGAAAACTCGAAGTTGATCCTTTTTCGTGCGAAGGTTGCCGATTGTGTGAGAGGGTATGCCCGGTTGGTGCAATTCACTCAACACAAAAC
>JAYENH010000435.1:0-2899 GCA_034721995.1 Bacteroidota bacterium | reverse complement strand
TTCGTTCCATCCCTGGCCAAAGCCCCAATAATCCGAAGCAATAATCCCATACTTTCTCGATTCGCTTGTCTGAAGTTCATCAGTTGAATAATTAATGCCGCCATCGCTGCAAACCCATACATCGTTGCCAAGTACGTGAATATCCTGAATATCGGGATGTATCCAGCCAATATCGTTTCCTGCCGCATAGTAAGCACCAATTCGTGTAAATGAAGCAGCACTATCGGTAGAAATTGATAACGACAGGCAACCGAGAAAAACCGTTGCCGGATCGTTGTGGCTCACACCAATTGAAAAATTGAAAAAGCCCTGGTGAAATCCTGTACCATCGGGATTGAACGAGGCCATATTGGGATGAAGGTTTACATCGTAAGGCCCGCCATCGGGAAGATTTGGATTTATCCAGCTTTCGCCGGCATCTGTGCTGCGGTACACGCCAATCCATCCATTGTCGTTTGCCTTGCTTTGGCCTATCATCCCAACATAAATAATATTTGGCGAACCGGGAGTTGTGGCCATGCGGGCTCCAATATCGGAAGCTTGGGAAGTAACTGCCGGAACATACCAACCATTTGTTTTTATTGTCCAGCTTGCACCACCATCGTTGGATTTGAAAAACTCGCAACGATTTTGTACAGGGTTATTTTTTAGCAGATACATTATGCTCGTATCAACAGGATGATATTTCACATCCCAGCATTTAGCCGTAAATAAATTCGACCATGTATTACCGCCATCAACAGTCCTGAAAAAACCTGAATATGCCGCACAATGCACAACATCGGGGTTTACCGGGTTTATTTCCAACTGATAACCACGGTCGCCCAAATCATAAATTTGTGTCCAATTGTCGCCGCCATCGGTACTTTTGTATATTTTATCCTGTCCGGTAAAAAATACAATAGAGCTGTCGGAAGCAGCAATTTTTACATCATCGATAGTAGTTACGGGAATTTCTTCGGTAACGAGTTCCCAGTCCAACCCACGGTTTGTGCTGCGGAAAACGCCACCTGCTTCGGTGCCGGCAAATAAAATATCGGGGGCCGAAACGCACTGGTCAAAGCAATAAACATTCGACTGCCACGATACGGGAAAACTTCCATCGCTCCCATGATTATAGGTTTCGAAAGGCCCAATGCTATTCCACATATTGTTTGATTTGGCAATATCCCTTTGGGTTTGCACCTGTTGACGTTCCTGATTTAAAATAATCTTTCCTTCACCGTTAAGGTATCTCTCTACATTTTTTCGCCAATACATGTAGTTTCTCACATCAATATTTTTCTCAAAAGTATTTTTCCTGAAATATTGATAATACCCGTAATCTACCTCAAAAACATTAGGGTCGGCAGAATACATCAGTTGTGCCCATTTGGGAAGTTCGGAAGTATTTGCAGGAAACACCTTAAAAAAGCTTTCCCTGTTTTGCGCATATAGGCTTGTTGTTGCCAACAACAAGGCTATTAAAAAAATCAGTGTAGTTTTCATATTTTATTCTCCTTTCAATATTTCTTTTTTTTAGTTCTATCGAAGATGCAAAAATATGAACTATTTGGCAAATAATTATGAGTGTAAGTAAATGCTTTATTTAATTTATATTTTAAGCCTTTTTGTGTGTGATGAAAATATATATTCAGGATAAATTGTTCGTATTTGTAAAAAAGCTAAATAATATGTTTTTTTGCAAATTGAAACAATAGTATTATAGATACGTTTAATGCCCTTTGGCAGAAGCTATATTGAAAAAGAAAAAGATGAAAGCAGGAATTTCAATTATTGCAATTCTGATACTAATATTTTCTATATCGACTGAGAATGGTTCAACACCATTCCGTCAAATAGAATTGCAACGCCTTTCGCTTGAAGAGGAAAATCAAATTACACAATATTTTTACGACGACCAGATTCACCAAATTGACTCATTCCTGCAACACGCAAATAAGTACTATCGCTTTAATGGCAATGTACTAATAGCCCATAACGATGAAGTGATTTTCAGTAACTCGTATGGATATAAAGATTTTCCGAAGAAAAACCTTCATGATAAAAATTCGGTTTTTCAGCTGGCATCGGTTAGCAAACAATTTACAGCTATATCAATTTTAATGTTAGTTGAACAGGGTAAAGTTGATTTAGAAAGTGATATAAGAAATTATATTCCTGAAATCCCTTACGAAAACATTACCATAAAAAACCTTCTCCAGCATACAGGAGGCTTGCCCAACTACATGTGGATGTTAGAGCATCATTGGAAAAAGGAAAGAATTCCTACGAATAAAGATCTCTTAAAACTGATTAAAAAGTTAAACCTGAACCGCTATTTCAGGCCTGGAAGAAAACATGATTATAGCAATACGGGATATGTTTTATTAGCTTCGATTGTTGAATCGGTTAGTGGAAAAAACTTTGGTGATTTTGTCGACGAAAATATTTTTTCCCCTCTCGGCATGGATAATAGTTTTATTTATTCTGCAGGAATTAACAAAAACTACCCCGAAAAAATTGATGGTTATTTTCGGAAATGGGGCCGCATGAGAAAATGGGATCAAACCCTGCACGATGGAATTGTTGGCGACAAAGGGGTTTATTCCACAACCTGCGATTTGCATCTTTGGAACCAGGCTTTGTATAATAATAAACTTATTAGCGACACATTACTACATGAAGCTTTAACAAAGGGCAAAATACGAAACCGATGGGAATTTGCCTATGGCTATGGCTTTAGATTGAAAAAATACAGGCATAAAGAACAAGTTTATCACAAAGGCCTGTGGCAGGGATTCCGTACAAGTTTTTCGCGATTTGTTGATAATCAGTTAACCGTAATTGTCTTAAATAATACCGATTGTCCGGGTATCCATTCTATTACCGACAGGGTAGAAAGAATGGCCAACGATCT
>JAYENH010000434.1:0-2899 GCA_034721995.1 Bacteroidota bacterium | reverse complement strand
AATCTCTACTGTATCGACAGGATAATAAGTTTGGTAATGCTCCAGACTGATAATATTTATACTATCGCCCCCGAGCACATTCTGTAAAGTATCGTAATAATAACCCGGCAGGTTGACCCAATTACCAAAAATCAGGGCACTGTCTTCGGCACAAATAACAAGGGTGTCGATTAGGTTGTTGAGCGTGTTTTCCAGCCACTTGACAGTAGAATAAAGAAACAATGCCAATACAATATCATCGTCATTATCATTGTCTATGTCGGTTAAATGTATGTCTATTATCCATCCTAATTCGAAACCTACATTTTGAGGTGGACCAAAATTTACAGACCCTAAGTTTTCAAACCAAACCAAGTTTCCCGAATTATAACTTGATACATTAGGTGCAGTAAAAATATCCTTATCCCCGTCGTTATCTATATCTGTTGCAACAATTGTAAAACTATAGCTTTCGATGTATGAGATAAAAGTTGAAGTAGTAAAATTTCCCAAACCATCGTTTTGATACCAACCTACAAATGAATCTGGAGTACCAACTTCCCTTACAGTATATAAAATATCTATGAACCCATCACCGTCTAAATCGGTTAAATGAAGGTCTTTAGCCCCAATGGTTTGATTTACATATTGAATTGGAAGAAAATTACCGGTACCATCGTTTATGGCTAATGATATTATATACCCGCTTCCAAAAACAATATCCAGATAACCGTCATTATTTAGGTCAGCAATATCGAAAGTGTTTAAACCTGTTAAGCTATAAATGTATTGCAAAGCTCCGAAATTACTGTTCCCCAGGTTTTTTGCCCAATGAACATTGTCTCCTAAACCACCACTACCTATATTGCCTATAACATCAATCAATCCGTCTCCATCCATATCTTTAGCCATAAGAAGGTTCGTATTTCCAAAAGCTCCCGGTATATTCTGAGGGATATCGAAATTGCCATTTTGCATGTTTTTGTGCCATGCGATGCTATCGGACCAGGCACCGGAAACAACATCTGTAAACCCGTCATTGTCGAAATCGGCTGCATATACCGAATTTGCTTCAAAACTGGAATCTGAAATAACTTTTTGTAATGAGAATTCTTTATTGCCCAGATTTTTATACCATGCAACTTTACTATCCCCTTTCGATGCAGAAAGGATATCGGTTTGTCCGTCATTGTCAAGGTCAGCAGCATAAATTCCCCTTACATCTACTGCTGCATTGGCAATTGTCTGGTTAAGATCGAAACTGCCGGTACCACGATTTATATAAACCTCAATAGAAGAAGATTGTTCTCCTCCGGCAACTATATCAATAAATCCGTCGCCGTCTAAATCTCCTGCATAAACGCCATAAGGTCCATCAATGGTATTGCTTATTAATTGCTGGGGACCAAAAATTCCGTTTCCAAGGTTTTCCTGCCATACAAGTGAGTCTTTATACCAAGAAGTCATAACCATGTCCAAATCATTGTCGTTATCAAAATCAACAGGGTAAAAATATCTTGGAATTTTAAGTGTGTTATTAATAATCATCTCGGTAGAAAAACTTCCGTTTCCAAGGTTTTTATGCCAGGTAATCTTGTCGTTAAATCCTAATGCATGGCTTGTTAAAATATCCGGTAAACTATCATTATCAAGGTCTGCTGCCATAACAGCAAATGCCCCTTCTGCATTATTGGTAATTATTTGTTGCGGGCCGAAAGTACTGCCACCCAGGTTTTTGTACCATGCAATTTTATTGTCATTATAAGATGCAGAAATAACATCAATTAAACCGTCATCATCTAGGTCGATAGCATAAATATCCTCTGCTATTATTGTATTTAAACTAATAATTTGTTGGGTACCAAAGTTTCCATTCCCGTAATTTTTATACCATGCAATTTTATTATCACTACAGGAAGAAGAAATAACATCAATTAAACTATCGTTATCCAAATCAATTGCAAAAACCGATACAACTCCATCAACATTGCTACTAATTACTTGGGCTTGCTCAAAACTTCCGTTACCGAGGTTTTTATACCAACTCACTTTACTTTTGCTTCCTGTTATTACATCTGTTATTCCGTCATTATCCAGATCTATGGCAGCAACTCCATGTAAGTTATTATCCTTATCGTTAATTACAATTAAGCTGTCGAAATAACCGTTTCCATTGTTCCTGTACCATGCGACTAAATTGTCTAAAAAATAAACTGCCAGTATATCTAAATCGTTGTCGCCATCAATATCAGCAAGGGTTATTGTGCGTGGTGATGATCCACGAGTAACATTATGAGGAATAAAAGATTGTTGGGAAATGGCAAAACTACTTATTAGTAGAAAACTGATTAAAAGTGTAAAATTACGTTTCATAATTATATTTTTTAGTTAAATCCGGTATTGCAATAGAACTAAATAATTTTATCACAATACCGGAATAAGGATCATTTAACTATTGGTCAATTCTGAATTTAAGATGTTCAGACGTACCTTGTCCAGAATAATCCCAGTATACGAAATGATTCCACGAAGTACCTGACCATGGTGCAACAATTGCAGAAGTATATCCAGAATTAATAGAAATATAAGCATCAGGTGTTCCTCCTGTAGATAAATGACATTTTATACCTTTTAAATTTACGTCATCTTCATCGAAATCGTTACTTGCATCATAAGTATTACCTGCTGTTACTGTAAAGACAGTAGGGGAAGAACCAGCGTTTGGAGTTACCGACTGATTGAATTGAACGGAACAAACATAAATCGTGTCAGTATTGTTTTCTACTTCAACAGCAATTGTTGATTGTGCATAAACAAAGCACACGCTAAAAAGCAGTGCTATTAATAGTGATATTTTTCTTAGTATCATAATATTATTTTTTATTAGTTAAACTTAAGTAATGAAAAATTACCAGGCATA
>JAYENH010000433.1:0-2903 GCA_034721995.1 Bacteroidota bacterium | reverse complement strand
GGTTGAAACACCGGTAATGTTACCCTGCTTGTCTCTTATGGGCTGTGCTGCAACATGATAAGATACGGTTTTTTCATTTAGAGGAAACGACATGGTTTCATTTGCCGGTTTACCCGTATCAAGCACCTGCTTTTTAATTTTCATCAGTGCAGTGGTTCCTTCGTTTTTGTCAATTTCGTCATCGCGTTTGCCCAATATATTATTGATGTATAAATCAGCTTGCTGGTTGAATATCCATATGTAGCGTAATTCGGTATCGCAAATGGCCAAAATTATATTAGAGTATTGCAAGGTGTGCTCAAAATTGTTTTTTAATTCATGTAAATCATTTATGGCCTTTTTTAGATGAGTAGTATCAATAAATGTAATAACGAGCCCGTCAATACGGTCATCAGAAGTGCGGTATGGCATTATACGAATGCTGAACCACAGCCGGTCGCGGGTGGCAATTTCGGTTTCCTTAAATACAAGCGTTTTTAAAACTTCACTGGCATGGTCAGCTATTTCGGGATAGTCTAATTCTGTAACCAATTCGGTAAAAGGCCTCCCGATATCTGTTTCCCGCAACTTGAACAGCTTTGTTGTCTGGTTGGTAAAGCGGCGGATATTTAATTCCTTATCCAGAAACAAGGTGGCTATATCGGTGCTGTTCAACAGATTTTTCATATCGTTGTTTGTTGCCACATAATCGGCTATTTTACTTTGCAGCTCAATATTAACGGTTTGCAGTTCCTCGTTCAGGCTTTGCATTTCTTCCTTAGAAGTGGTGAGTTCTTCGTTGGTTGATTGCAGTTCCTCGTTGGTACTCTGCATTTCTTCGTTGGTCGATTTCAATTCTTCCTGCGTGGTTTGCATCTCTTCGCGTGAGCTTTGCAGCTCCTCATTGGCTTGTTGCAATTCAATTTCCATCTCCTGCTCACGAAAAGTTGATTTTTGCTTTCCTGTTTTTGCTTTTCTTCTGACAGACCGGTGAACATCAGCAATATCGGAAAAAACAATTATGATGGTATCTTTAATCGCTTCGGGCTTTTCAATCAGCTGAAGTGTAACGTCCACAATTTGAACTCCGCCGTTTGTTCCAATTTTCAGATTACGCAGTTTTACCGGTTCAATACTTTGCTTTGCTTTACGTATGGCACCCAGAAGTTCGTTTTGCAAACCTTCGCGCGCCATGGCGTAAATATTCATGTTTGCTTTACCGGCGGCGGGTTCAAGATATTTGCCTGTTCTGCCGGTGATATATAAAATGTCGCCTTCACTGTTTATCAGCACACTTGCAGGCGCAAATCGTTGCAATAATAATTGGTCGGCAAGGGTTTGGATATTTTCGTTTACTTTTTCAGGAATTACGGTGTCGGTTGTTTTTTTCGTGGTTTGTGAAAATGAAGTTGGAAAATCAATTAATTCAGTACTTTCGACTTTCTCAGAGCGTTTGTAAATCTTGAACTTTGCATCAATTGTCGAAAACAAATTGCTTTGTGAGTTTTCAGTTTCGGCACTGCCAAGCAGCATCACCCCTCCGGGCCTGAGCGTGTAATGGAATAAATTCATTAGTTTCCTTTGCAATTGGGGTTCCATGTAAATCAATAAATTACGACACAATATCAAGTCCAGTTTTGTAAAAGGCGGGTCTTTAATAATATTATGGGGTGCAAACACCACCATTTCGCGTATGGTAGTATTTACACGAAAACCGGCATCCTCTTTATTAAAAAACCGGCTTAGCCTTTCAGGTGAAATATCGGCAGCAATATTGGCATTGAAGAGCCCTGTTCGGGCTCGTTCAATGGCATCGCTGTCAATATCGGTAGCAAATATTTGAAGACTGAAATTTTTATCCTGTTTTACTTTTTCGTAAGCTTCTTTAAAAACGATTGCCAGCGAATAGGCTTCTTCACCGGTGGAACATCCGGTAACCCAGGCGCGAAAAATATGGCCGTTGGGTGCTTCGTGAAACAAATCGGGCAGCACTTTTTCATTCAGTTTTTTCCACACAACAGCATCGCGAAAAAAACTGGTTACGCCAATTAACAGCTCTTTAAAAAGAATATCGAGTTCTTTTGGGTTTTCCTGCAAAAACCTGACGTAATTGACAATCTTATCAAGTTGATGCACATTCATGCGCCTTTCGATACGCCGGTACATGGTGTTTTTTTTATACAATGAGAAGTCGTTTCCGGTTTGTGTTCTCAGCAAAATCACAATTTTCTCCAAATTGCTTTTATTTCTATCATCAATTTGGATTTTCTTCACAATGGTGGGGGTGTGTTTAAGGAAGCCAATCAACTTTGTGGGGAGTTCGTCTATCGGCACCAATATATCAACAACCACTGCATTAACGGCACTTAGTGGCATTCCGTTAAATTTTGCAGAGGAAGGTTCCTGCACCGCTACAATACCGTTTTGTTCTTTTATTGCTTGCAGTCCCAAACTGCCGTCGCTGCCCATGCCAGAAAGTACAACGCCAATGCTTTTTTCCTGCTGGTCGACGGCAAGCGAGCGGAAGAAATAATCTATCGGCAGCCGCAAGCCACGCGTTTCAGTCGGCTCAAAAAGGTACAAATAGCCATTCAATATCGACATGCTTTTGTTGGGCGGAATTACATACACTTGATTGGGGTGCACCTGCAGTTTGTCGGTTGCCTGCAACACTTTCATGATGGTTATCCGCTGCAAAAGTTCGGGCATAATGCCAACATGGTTTGGGTCAAGGTGCTGAATGACCACGAAAGCCAGTCCGCTGTTTTTAGGCACATTTCCAAAAAACTGTTCCAACGATTCCAAACCTCCGGCTGAAGCGCCAATACCCACAATCGGAAAACTGGGCGTATTCGTTTTTTTTTGTTTCCGTGTTTTTGAACTGGGATTTTCCTTTTTTACAGTTGATTTTTTCATGTTTTACA
>JAYENH010000432.1:0-2904 GCA_034721995.1 Bacteroidota bacterium | reverse complement strand
ACCATTCCGGCACTCAATGTATATTCTAGTTTCTTTACAGGGATGAAACTGAAAGGGATAGTAATATTCTGCTCACGTGTGCGCTCTTCTCCCCAAGGCCCATAGAACTTTAATTTGATCATCGAGTTCCCGTAGACCAGAGGTACTTCAAAGCTAAAAAAACCTGCAGCATCAGCTTTTGCATAATCAATCATGACATTGTTTACATATAGCTCCACAACCCAGCCTGGCTCGGTTATGTCACTTAGGGTGTACGATCCAAACGATCTCCTGAAAGTGGTAGGCGTATTCGTAAACTGGACCCCGACAACCGGGTTAAATATTGAAGCCGTTGCATTTGTAACAATTTTTCCGGCTGAAATCTGGCGTAGTACCTTCCTATTATTATTCACACGCCTCCATAAATAATACTGCTGTTTTTCAGTAAATTCGCTTTGGCTATTATAGTTCAGGTTTGCCGTAGCTTCACCTCCGGCAATTATTGAACCCAGCCTTAGGTTTAGCCTTGCTGAAGTAGGCTCTTTGTTTTGTTCTGTTACATTTATCGACCAATCGGCCATGCCAAGATAGAAGAATGGATACCTTCTCTTTATAGTAGTATCGGCTTTTGTTTCACCTTTTAACCGGATTAAATTTTGTCGTAGCTCGGCCAGGCGCATTTCACGAATTACGGGTAATTCGAGCTTTGTAAGAACTTTTACCGACATATTCCTGAAGTTGAAAAAGCAATCAAGCCCGAATATTTTGCCTAATAAATATCCACTGAGATAAAGATTCCATTCAGTCCGGATCAGATCGCCGGGATCGAGTTCATAGACTTTCCCATCATACTGAATTTTGTTGTTGATCCTGTCGATTACAAAGATTGCTTCCTGGTTGATGAAAAATCCTGAAATGGTATCCAAACCGGGAGAAGCTACATTCTTGACTTTTAAGAAATCAAAAAGGTCTGTTATCGGCAAATATACATCCTGGTCTTTTATTACCACATCAATATCTCCACCTCCTACTGTTGGGACATCAATGAATATTGATAATTCATCGTATCCGGGATCATCCCCGAATAAATCTAAATTGGTATTCATATTATGACCCCGGGTCTTAGCTGGCTTATTTTTTTTCCTGACTTTATTCGCTTTCGGGTCTTTTCGTTTTTCCCTAAAAATATCAGCTATTGATTTCAATGGTTTTCCACAAGAGTGATCCCCTTCAATCAGAGTAGTATCAGAGCCATCTGTGTCAAAAATGGAATATGAATAAGATACCCCTGAAGGGATCAACTTACTTTCGAAAAAACCGGCAAACAATGAGCCTGTTTCCTTGCCGGTGGAATTATCGACAACTTTATAGCTTGAAGCATTTCCCCCGGAAATTTCAAAAAGCAGAATATAATTGGCCCTGTCTTCCGTACAATTCCTGGAAATATTCCTCACTTTTAACACATGACGAACCCAATTGGCGCTGTACTTAATACCTGAAGTAGGAAATGGCAGTGTGCCTGACTTAGTATATTTTTCGGGAGAAACCGTGGTTGTTGTTTTTTTAGGAGAAGCAAAATTGGGGTGCTGTGTAGGTGTTTGCTTTTTTTTGGTAATCTTACCAGGGCCTGAACCGGCAATCTTTGTTGAGCGTTTGCCACAATCACGTGAGCCTTCAACCAAAACCTTAGCAGAACCATTTGTGTCAAAAATTGAATAGGAATATACTGATCCGGAAAAAATGGGATCACTTTCAAAAAAATTAAAAAATAATGAGCCTGTTGCCTTACCGGTTGAATTGTCCAATACAATATAAGACGAAGGATTTCCCCCGGAAATTTCAAAAAGCAGGGAATAATTAGAGTTATTCTCTGCACAATTCCTTGATATATGATTAACTTTTATAGGAGGATAGTTTCGTTTGCTGACTTCATCTTTAGAAGTAGAAGCCCCCGACCCCTTGTTTGATTTGGCAATATTTACCTGAGCAGTTTTATTTGACATTTTTTCAGGAGCAGACAAACCCGAAGCCTGTATGGTCTTTTGTTCAATGCCCTTTATCTTACTTGAATCTAAATCAATTTCTTTGGCGGATGATTGATTACAGCTATGAACACCTTCTGCCACAACTGTATCGGAGATATTTGTATCAATTATTAAAAATGAATAGTACTTTGACGAAGGAATGAGATCGCTCACAAAAAAGCTGCCAAACAGTGAACCGGTTTTTCGTCCGGTAGATTTGTCGACAACTGTATAGTTGGCAGGATGCCCACCTGAAATTTCAAAAAGTATGGTATAATGTGTATTGTCTGGTGTGCAATTTTTAGTGAGGTTCGATATTTTTAAAACAGGAGAAGCAACTAAGGGGATTGGTTTTGAATTTTGCACGGCAGTATTATCAATCTCAGCAAAAGGATATGATGCCCGGCTTGCAATAAAATTACCTGCTTTCGTTTCACTACTTGAAAAAGCATAGCCATCAAGGCTATTTATGCTTATCAGAATGATTAAAAAAAGGATTGAAAATAAATGGTAGTTCTTAGAACGACAAACAATCGAATCGGCCTGATGAGATATCAGCGTAAGATTAAAAATATTTGCCATTGCTGCGTTTCATGATTTATTTTTCGGGTAATTATTCCTGTATAAATATCATTTCGTAAGTTCCACTATAATTGCCAGGCGGGTTAGAGAGAGGATTTCCAATAATTAGTGACCCTCCTACCCATAACTGTGTAGAACTATGTAATGGAGCAGTTAGCACAAATGGACTTTGTGGATAAGTGTCTCCAAGTTGAACAGTTAAAGTCCCTCCATTGCTGCCGGTAAGCACCGCATCCGGGCCGTTGAGCAAGGAAACAACCGTTCCCGGATTGCCATATACATCGAATAAGCCTGAGGCAAAAGTGTAACCCAGGCTAAG